>CAZBEN010000073.1:0-1649 GCA_964490955.1 uncultured Zetaproteobacteria bacterium
CTGCTGATCGGCAGGTTCAGTAAAACAGTGGAAAACACCGCGATCCAGAATCAGGTCAAACGGGTCTGCGAGCTTGCTATCCAGAACATCATCGACGTGGCATTTGATGGATACGTTTTCTGTATCGGCAAACTGACGAGCGGATGTCACAGCAGTTTGCGAGACATCGCTGGCTGTGACATTGAAACCCAGTTTGGCCAGCGCAACAGCCTGAGTGCCGGGGCCACAGCCGATATCGAGCACATCACCTGCCGTAATATCAAACTGCTTCAGTGCCTGCGCAAAATCAGCATCCAGGCCCCGATAGAACCATGGCAGTTGTTGTACCGGCGTTTCCTGATAACGTGCTTCCCAACCTGCATTGACAGGTGCCTGCCATGGCGAACCCCATTGCCCGTCATGAACAATCGTCTCCAGTGCCTTACGTGTTCTTGCATCTGTTTCCATGGGCTGAAATTCCTCACCCAGCCTGGTCACATCGCCGGGATAACCCATAGCAACCACGCTCATCACGTGAACCTGATCCGGCAGTGCAAATGCCTGTTTCAATGCATCGGGATCAAAACCGCCCATCTGGTGGCTTGCCAGCCCCATTGCTGTCGCTTGCAGGCAGAGGCAGATCGTGGCTTGCCCCGTATCATATTCAGCCCAACGGTTGGGCTTGCCGTTATGCGAAAATGCCGGCTCTGCAAGCGAAACAATCAGTACCGGTGCATGTCTGGCCCAGAGCTGGTTCTTCGGCGCAAGCGATTCAACCACCCCGTCCCAGGTCATTTTATCAGCGAAGCGATTGGCAACAATATAATGCCACGGTTCCTCGCCGAAACAGGAAGGAGCCCAGCGCGCTGCTTCCAGACATGATGCGAGCAATTCGTCTGCAACCGGTTTTTCACTATCAAAAGCACGCGTACTCCAGCGCTCTGCAAATAACCGTTCAACCGGTGCCTGCACATTCATACGTTGTTGGGCCATGGTTTCTCCTTGTTACGGAAATTCTGAATAAATAAATGGAAACACTTATTCAGCACATGAAGAAAAAAGTGTCATTTTTCCTTCACTCACAAAAACGGGCACTTACACGTTTGATTTTGGCGGTTCGTCCATAAGCCGCACGGATGCCCTGACTTTTTTCAGAGCATCCTTACAATTCGTTGTGTGATCCGTCGCAGAAAGGCGGAGTTTTGGTCTGTTTGCACTGGCACAGAGCCACCGTTTGTTTCCCGGTAATTTCAACCACCTGCGGCGAAAATTCGCTGCCCTCATGTGAACCGTCGCAAAACGGCTGGTTCTTTGAACGGCCACAAGCGCACCAGTAATAGGTTCCGGGTTCCAGTTCCAGCACAGCCGGTTCTTTTGCTGCTATCATCCGTTCAGTCATGGCTTCCTCTCTATTGATGGTGCTGTTTGTACATCTGTTTATGAAATGCGGTAAATTCATCCCGGCTGATCGAACCATCGTGGTTGGCATCCATCTTGTCGAAGTGAGTCTGATGGTCTTTTTCATCCAGTACACCATCGCCATTGGCATCCATATGGGCAAAGCGTTTTTCCGCCTGTTGACTCGAGGCAGCCATAAACTCGGCTTTCGTCGTTTTTCCATCATGGTTGGCATCAGCCTGCTTAAGCATGTGATGCATGCCGCTGTTATG
>CAZBEN010000073.1:1749-3368 GCA_964490955.1 uncultured Zetaproteobacteria bacterium
ATATCATATTGCTCGGCCTGCGCAGTCATAGTTGTGACGATCAATAGCGACGCCGCGATCAGTGTTTTAAATATCATTTCTATTCTCCTTGAGTCGTTCTCACCACTTGGTTCCGGGCATACCCAGCATACGTAACAAGGTGATATCTTTATCAATCAAATGGTGTTTCAGTGCCGCTCCGGCATGCAGTCCTGCCAGACCCATCATGGCCCAGGCAGAAATCCAATGAATTTTACCGATCAGATCAGCCTGTTCCTTGTCAAAAGTTAACGTGGCCAGCACCGTAAACCATCCGAACACATCGACACCGACCCCTTCAGCCGTTGGAATCAGATAACCGGAGATCAACACAGTAAACATCAGCACATAATGCAGCCGATGCACCAACAGCGCGACCACCTGTTCCCACCATACCCCCATCAGTTCTGGGCGTGTATTGATCAACCTCCAGACAAAACGAAACAGCAACACGATCAATAACAGAATACCAATACCTTTGTGTATTTCGGGTGCATCGTGGTACCAGCGATCATAGTAAGTAAGATCGGTCATCCAGAAGCCGAGCGCAAACATGCCGAACAAAGCCAGCGCCATCAGCCAATGCAATACAATGGAAACCCACCCGTAAGATATTGATGTATTGCGCAGCATTCGATCTCCTGTCCGGCCCAGTGGATGAAATACTCGCCACCTTGATGATTTATAAAAAGTATAAAAAATCGATAGACTTGATCGGATCTTCATATCATCTATGCTTGGATCATGACGCTGGAACAGTTACGGGCACTGTGTGCCGTCGTCGAACATGGTGGTTTCCATGCTGCTTCCGAAGCACTGTTCCGCAGCCAGTCGGCCATCAGTATCGCCATTAAAAATCTGGAGCAGGAATTGAGCCTGTCCCTGTTTGATCGCAGTAAATACCGGCCGGCGCTGACTTCAGAGGGGCACGTCATCTACAGCAAAGCCAAAAGCATCCTCTCACGCAGTGATGAGCTTTCCAGTATCGCCGGCCATTTCGCCCAAGGCGAAGAGACTGAAATATCCATTGCACTAAGCGCCATTGCTCCGGTCGAACAGGTGCTGGATGTCATCAAACAGATTTCCGAATCTGCGCCGGCCACGCGCATGAGTCTGCAGATTGAAAATATGGGCGGCACGCTGGAACGTCTGCAGGAGAAAGCCGTCGATTTCGCTATTGCCGAACGATTTATGCCGATTGATCATACCGAAGCAGTGCGTCTGACCTCCACAGAAATGGTCAGCGTAATTTCCGCCGAATTCCCGCTGGCAACCCGCTACCCTTCCATCAGTGCGGCTGATCTGGAGCGATATGTACAAGTCGTGGTACGCGACACCAGCCGCAACCAGCCCCGGCAAAGTGCAGGTATACTCGAAGGTGCTTCACAATGGCTGGTCAACGATTTTGACATGAAAAAACGCATGATCCTCTCCGGCTCGGCCTGGGGCCGCATGCCGCGCCACCGCGTTGCCGAAGAACTTGCTGATGGCCGCCTGCTGGAACTTTCCGGCAAGTCACTGGAACCGTTACAGATCGATATGTTTCTTTTCCGCCGCTCCCATGAACCCATGGGGCCCATCGGTGAACGTCTGTGGCAACT
>CAZBEN010000073.1:3468-5611 GCA_964490955.1 uncultured Zetaproteobacteria bacterium
GCCAGTGCCAGCCAGCCTTTGGCGATGCGGTAGATCACCCAGACCGCAACCCCGATCAGGATGAAATATCCGATTCCCAAAAAGAACAGGACAGCACCAAAACCGGTCCACAGCAGGGCGAACCAGAAGGTTCGAATCTGCCAGCGGAAATGGGATGCTACCCATGTGTCCGCCACATCATCTTTTTTCACATAATTGATAATAATGGCGGCAATAAATGTCACCGTCAGCAGAAACGAGACTGCCTGCAGCGCATAGACCAGTGTGGCAATTTTCTTCGCAGCCACGATTTTCTGTTGATCCTGCCCCTTATCTTCATGCACCGGTTCATTCATCGTTGCCTCCCCCTGACTGTGCCACGTCGAGCACCAGCTTTCCGCACATGCCCCCTGCTTCAATTCTCCGGTGTGCCTTTGCTGCCTGTTCCAGCGGCAGAATATCGGAAACAAAGATCGACAGTTTCTGTTGATCAAAAAACTGGGCGCACTGCTCGAGAATATCACCGTGGTGTTCGGCTGCTTCTGTAATCCCCATCACCATTGGCGTCAGCATCAGTTCCTGGGATACCCGGATATTGCGCAAGCGGATGGTTTTCCAGTCGGTATCTTCAGGCACCTGCAGGATTGTAACGATATCGCCGTACACGCGCGTTGCGCCCACCAGTTGATGGAAAGCAGCGCCACCGACAGTATCAAAAGCCACATCCACACCCATGCCATCCGTCCATTTCAATAATGCTTCGGTGACATTCCGCTCTCGATAGTTGATGGTCAGATCTGCTCCCAGCGTCGTCACCACTTCGGCTTTTTCATCCGAACTGACTGATGTCGCAACTTCGCAACCGGCCAGTTTGGCCAATTGAATGGCGACATGACCAACGCCACCTGAACCGGCATGAATAAATACCTTCTGGCCTTCCTGTATGCGCGCCCGATCAAACAGCGCTTCCCATGCCGTAATCAAAACCAGCGGTGCTGCGGCTGCATCAATAAAATCAATACAGTCCGGCTTGGCTGCAATAAAAGGTTCCGGCACAGCAATATATTCGGCGTAGTTACCCGCTTTCTGACCCAGACCGCCATAACAGTAATACACAGCATCGCCCGGCTGGAACCGAGTCACATCCGCCCCCACCTGTTCGACTACACCGCTGCCATCGCAACCGAGAATAGCAGGCAGGCCATCCGGGAAATAGAGGCCATTGGCACGCAATTTGGTATCGATCGGATTCAAGCCTGCTGCCATAATTCGAATCAGTACGTCGTTATCACCGCAGTTCGGTTTGTCCACATCAACCGCTGTTAATGCATCCGGAGAACCCGGCTCTGTCATCACAATAGCTCGCATATGTGCACCCCCTGAATCTTTATACCAACTACGGATTTCAGCACATACCAGGGAATAAGGAAACCAGTGTCATTTTTATTCGTCCTGCGTAAAATACCGGTTCATCTATGATACATTCATCTATGCTCGGTTCTGAGACTCCGATACACACAGCGCAGCGCGTTGAATTATTCGATACAACCCTGCGCGATGGTGCGCAAACCGCCGGCATCAGTTTTTCCGTTAAGGATAAAATACGCATCGCCGAACGGCTGGCTGATTTCGGTATCGACTGGATCGAGGGAGGTTGGCCCGGAGCCAGCCCCAAGGACGATCTGTTTTTTGAACAGATGCGAAAACGCAACTGGAAACACAGCAAACTGGTGGCATTCGGTTCTACCGCACGGCCCGGACATGCCGTGAATAAAGATCGTGGTCTGAACCGGCTGATCGAAAGTGGTGCGGACGCCGTCTGTATTTTCGGCAAAAGCTGGGATGTGCATGTCACCACAGCACTGAGTATTACGCTGGACGAAAACCTGGCTCTGGTGCGCGAGTCAGTGACCTATCTGAAACAACATTTTGATACCGTATTTTTTGATGCCGAGCACTTCTTCGATGGTTTTGAGGCCAATGAAACCTATGCACTGCAAGTGCTGGAAGCTGCTGCCAGCGGCGGTGCGGATACGCTGGTTTTGTGCGATACCAACGGCGGTTCGATTCCATTTCCCGTTTTTGATATCGTGACACGGGTAAAGCAACATCTGCCGGGCCAAACGCTTGGTATCCATGCCCATAACGATTGCGAAATGAGTGT
>CAZBEN010000074.1:0-5507 GCA_964490955.1 uncultured Zetaproteobacteria bacterium
CGGCAATGCCGGTTCCGGCAAATGGTGATCACTGACAATCAGATCAAAACCCAGCGTTCTGGCCATAGAACAGGCATCGAAACAGGTCGTACCGGTATCCACACTGATCCCCAGTTTTGCTCCGACAGCCACTGCCTCTCGCACCGGCTCTACGCCAATACCATGCCCCTCGTCGGCCCGGTGCGGAATCGAAAAAGAAATCTGGGCACCGGCAGCCTGTAAAGCCTCAACAAGGATAGCCGTACCATTCACGCCATCAGCATCAAAATCGCCAAAAATATGGATTTTTTCGCCCGCTGAAATCGCATCGGCCACGCGTTCCGCCGCTTTCACCATATCCATCATGGCAAACGGATCGGGTAAATCAGCCAGGCGCGGTGCAAAGAACGGATCGGACTCCTGTAGCCCCCTGGATTCGAGCAATCTCTCCCATGCTATAGCAGGATCATTAGCCTGTAACGGGCCATGCCGCCATGCCAGTGTATGCCCCTTTACTGTTTTAGCTTCCGGCAGCATTAATCACATCACCTGCTTCAGGGGCTGTTAACACCAATTCAGTCAACAACCGGGATTCATCTTTTACCGTTTTCGGATTCCATGTTGTTTTTCTCAACTTCGGCAACCATGACCTGGTCAACAGCACGGCATGCTCGTTACCGGCCAGCACAATCCTTTCCGGTAATGGTGCATCACTTTTGACCAACGCATGCAATCGTTCCACTTCACTGATCATCCATGTCGCATTTTTTCCGTCAACGATGGATTGCAATATCGGATTACGTGTTGCTACAGATAGCGTTCGCCCCCCACCTCTTTCCACCGGCCAGTCAACCGGAGCCCAGGGCCAGACACCATTCACATCCGGTTCTGATCTGTCATGCCGTCTTTCTGATGGATGTTGAAACAAAGTCATTTGAATTTCCGACAACAACCGGTTCAAACGCCCACCGTCTTCCCCATCATGATGCCTGTCAGGTAACATCTGTCCTGAGATTTCACCAAAAGCCAATGGATATGCCTCAATTCTTTCCCGACAGGCCAGCAGTAACGCGCTCCCGATAGCAAACAGCTGCATCCCCTCTTCAGCCAACAGTGGATTCAGCACCTCACACAGATGGGCTGCATCTTCATCTGTCCATGGAAACTGTCCTTCCGGCATCACTCGCACCGTATCGCGCAGTATCTGGGCATGGTAGGGGGAAACGGTCCAGCATTGAACGGTATGTTCCGGCATTCTATCACACTGCGAAGCCAGCAAAACAGTCGGCGATATTTCACACAATGCAGCATACCAGGCCAGCGGATTCTTATCGACACAGTCGAACCACTGTTGCCTGTAAGCGGACAACTGTTTCTGCCACAAAAACAGATCAGGATGAAGCGAAACTCCATCCTGATGCTGAATCAATGCCTGACTGACAATCAGTGTCGTGACACTCACCTAAGGCGCGTCATTTGTTTCATGTTAATATTACGACCCCAGTGCCTTACGTACGGCATCCTCGGTAGCATCGATCGTGACAGGGGTTGGAATGCCCTGCATCGCCGTGTCCGGATCTTTCAGACCATTACCGGTTAAGGTGCAGACAATCGTTGCACCCGGCTGAAAATAACCGGCCTTGTTGAGTTTGATCACGCCTGCCACCGAAGCAGCCGAGGCCGGTTCGCAAAACACACCTTCGAGTGAAGCCAGCATATCGTAGGCCTGTAAAATCTCTTTATCACTTACGGCATCAATACGGCCGCCGGACTCATCACGCGCCGCTTCCGCCTGCTGCCATGAGGCCGGTTTACCGATACGAATGGCCGTCGCCACGGTCTCCGGATTTTCAACCGGAGCACCATTGACAATCGGGGCCGCACCGGCAGCCTGAAAACCAATCATTTCAGGTAAGCTCTTGCTGATGCGTTTTTCGTGATATTCCTTATAACCCATCCAGTAGGCCGTAATATTACCTGCATTTCCTACCGGCAAAGCATGATAGTCGGGTGCAAAGCCCAATTCGTCGACAATCTCGAAAGATGCCGTCTTCTGACCCTGAATACGATATGGGTTAACTGAATTGACCAGGGAAATGGAACCATCGGCAGAAATATCACGCACCAGTTCCAGCGCATCGTCAAAATTACCGCGAATCTGAATGACCTTGGCACCATAGCGCATACCTTGGCTCATCTTGCCCAACGCAATCTTGCCATCGGGAATCAGCACATAGGCATCCATACCGCAGTTGGCTGCATAGGCTGCTGCCGAGGCAGAGGTATTTCCGGTCGATGCACAGATGATTTTCCTTGAACCGGCATTATAGGCCTGAGTCACAGCCATAGTCATACCACGATCCTTGAATGATCCGGTCGGATTCAGACCTTCAAATTTGAGAAATATCTTCAGTTCCGGATTGATGGCATTGCGCAAATTCATCGACTCATGCAGCGGGGTATTCCCTTCGTACAGGGTGATGACCGAGTCATCTTTGCCAATCGGCAAAAACGCGCGGTAGCGATTAATAATTCCTTCGTAACGAGGCATAATTAGTTCCTTATCAGCGATTACTTAAGCGACAGCCGATTCTTTACGCAGAATCAACACATCGTCTTCGACAGCCTTCAGACCTGTAATTCGACTAATGGCTGCCTGTAAATTTCCTTCGCTTGTTTCGTGGGTCAACATTACCACCGGCACACTGTTCGCTTCAGAGCGTTCTTTCTGGCTCATCGCTTCCAGACTAATACGGTGGTCGGCCAGAATCGAGGTGACCGATGCAATCACACCGGGCTGATCCTGCACCATCAGACGAAGATAATATTCACATTCAATATCTGCCACTGGCAAGGTTTCCAGATTACGCCGCTCTGACTCAACAAAGCCCATGGCGGGTGCCAGGTGCGCAACACCATCAGGCAATGCGCGGGCAATATCCATAATATCTGCTACGACTGCAGATGCGGTTGGGCGCTCGCCAGCGCCACGACCGAAATACATAGTATGTTCTACAAAATCACCGGAGACCTGCACTGCATTGTAGGAATCGGATACCTGCGCCAATTGGGAATTGATCGGTACCAATGTCGGATGCACACGCATTTCAACCCGTTCAACATTCCCATCAGCCCCGTGTGGCTTGGCAATACCAAGCAGTTTGATTCGATAGCCCAATTCCGCTGCTGATTCGATATCATCTGCTGTAATCTTGCTGATGCCTTCGGTAAAAACTTCATCGAACTTGATTCTGGAGCCATAGGCCATGGCCGCCAGAATGGATAACTTGTGAGATGTATCAATACCTTCCACATCAAAAGTAGGATCGGCCTCGGCATAGCCCAGTTCCTGCGCTTCCTTCAGTACATCGGCATAATCCGCTCCTTCATTTTCCATCTTGGTGAGAATGAAGTTACAAGTGCCATTCAGAATGCCATACACGGATTCCACTGCATTGGCTGCGCAGCCTTCACGTAATGCCTTAAGGCATGGAATACCACCACCGACTGCCGCTTCAAAACCAATGGCAACACCCTTTTCAGCGGCCAAAGGAAACAATTCCTCACCATGCATAGCCACCAACGCCTTGTTTGCCGTCACCACATGCTTGCCATGCTCCAGCGCAGTCGCCACAAATGTGCGAGCAGGCTCATAGCCGCCAATCAGTTCGACCACCAGGTCGATATCATCAGCGGTTATAATATCATTGGCATCATCGGTGAGGTATACGCCTGTGAAGTCCAGCTCTCGATCTCGCTCAAGATCTCGATCCGCAGCAGCCACCAACCGAACACCTTTACCCAATCGACGGGACATCAATTCCTGCTGCTCAATCAAAATACGGGCCACGCCGGTACCGATCGTACCAAGTCCCAGCAGCCCAACTCTTATTTCACTCATACAAACTCCAATCGTTGACCACTAAGACTCGAAGACACAAAGGAAAAAGATAATAAAACCTTTGTGCCCCTGTGTCTTTGTGGTTAGTAATTATCATACCCCAGCGTGCAGGAACTTGCGCATACCGCGCAGCGCCTGCCGGGTTCTGTGTTCATTCTCAATCAAGGCGATACGTACATAGTGGTCTCCATAATCGCCAAAACCAATGCCGGGTGATACAGCCACTCCACCCTGCTTCAGCATCTGCTTGGAAAACTCCAGCGAGCCCATATGCTTGAACTCATCCGGTATCTCTGCCCAGACAAACATGGTGGCCTTCGGTTTTTCAGCCATCCAGCCCATTTTATGCATCCCGTCAATCAGCACATCACGACGCGACTGGTACATCAAACGAATCTCTTCAACGCACTCCTGCGGCCCGTTCAGTGCAGCGCATGAAGCAATCTGCAATGGCTGAAAAGTGCCATAATCCAGATACGATTTTACCTTGGCCAATGCTGCTACAATATCCTTGTTACCAACCATAAAACCCATTCGCCAACCCGGCATATTGTAAGTCTTCGACAATGAATAAAACTCTACAGCCACGTCTTTTGCGCCCGGTACCTGCAGAATCGACGGGCACTGATAACCATCAAAACAAATCTCGGCATACGCGATATCAGAAATGACAATCAGATCATTCTCGCGCGCAAAATCGACCAGCTTGACATAAAAATCAAGATCAACCACCTGCGCCGTCGGGTTGGAAGGGAAGTTGACCACCAGAATCTTCGGTCGCGGCCATGAATCCTTAACAGCCTTCTGCACATCCTCAAAATAATCACGTTTCGGCCCCATCGGCACATGGCGAATATCGGCACCGGCAATAATAAAACCGTAAGGATGAATCGGATAAGCCGGGTTGGGTGTCAAAATCAGATCACCGGGCGAAGTAATCGCCACCGCCAGATGTGCCAGGCCTTCTTTCGAACCAATTGTCGCAATGGCTTCTGTTTCAGGCTCAAGATCGACATCAAATTTTCGTTTATAATAGGCACAGATTGCACGACGAAGGCCGGGAATACCACGCGATACCGAATAACGATGATTCCTGCCGTCCTGTGCAGCTTCGCACAGTTTATCGACAATATGTTGCGGTGTCGGCTGATCCGGGTTACCCATACCCAGATCAATAATATCTTCACCGGCATGGCGCAGCTCCATTTTCAGTTGATTCACAACTGCAAACACATAAGGTGGAAGGCGTTTTATCTTTTCAAAATCGCGCATGGATCAGGCACAGGCTCCGGGGGATCAAACTATATTTGGGGGTTGGTGAGACTACGAAGCAGGCCTATTTCGGTCAAGGAAGGAACCTGTAGCCATGAAAAAAGGCCCGCCATTCCTGACGGGCCTTTTTTCATGGTACTGAAGATTCAGATCAATGTTTTACATCTTTCCAAACTTCTTTCTTCAGCAGACCTAGTACAATGACCAGCAAAACCAGGAAGCCCATCACCCAGGCACCGATGGCATGGCGCTCGTTTTGATGCGGGTCGGCAATGAATGCCAGGAATGCAGATACATCCTGAGCCTGTTGTTCCAGCTCTTTTGTTTCAGATGCATCATGATCCAGCCAGGCCAG
>CAZBEN010000075.1:0-5381 GCA_964490955.1 uncultured Zetaproteobacteria bacterium
GCCTGTGCTTTTTTCAGTGCTGAGAACAGCGTATCCACTTCGGCTTCAGTATTGTAAATCGAAAATGAAGCGCGCGCTGTGGCGGGCACATTGAAAAATTGCATGACCGGCATGGCACAGTGATGACCGGCGCGAATAGCTACACCTTCGCGGTCAACTATGGTACCCAGATCATGCGGATGCACGCTATCAAGCACAAAGGAAAGCACGCAGGCCTTTTCTTTTGCCGTACCTATCTGACGTAACCCGTCAAAGACTTCCGCTTTGCCCGTGGCATAGGCCAGCAGCTCTTGTTCGCGTTTTCCGATGGCATCGAAACCAATACCCTGAATATACTCAATAGCCTTGCCGAAACCGATGACACCGGCGATATGCGGTGTGCCGGCCTCAAATTTATAGGGCAGATCATTATATTCGGTTTTCTCAAACGTGACCATGCTGATCATATCGCCGCCGCCCTGATAAGGGGGCATGGTTTCGAGAATGGTTTCCCTGCCGATCAGCACACCGACACCGGTCGGGCCATACATTTTATGGGCACTGGTTACATAGAAATCAGCATCCAGCGCCTGTACATCAACCGCCAGATGAGCCGCTGCCTGGGCGCCATCAACCAGCACGATTGCACCCGTGGCATGGGCCTTTTCAATCATGTACTCAACAGGGTTAATCGTGCCCAGTGCATTGGACATATGTACCACACCGACCAGCCTGGTGCGCTCAGAAAGCAGGGCATCGAATGCATCCATGATGAGTTCGCCGCGCTCATTGATTGGCACCACCTTCAATGTAGCCCCGACACGTTCGCACAGCATCTGCCATGGCACGATATTGGAGTGATGTTCCATGTGCGTGATCAGCACTTCATCTCCGGCTTTGATATGAACACCACCCCATGAAGATGCAATCAGGTTGATCGCTTCGGTGGTGCCGCGCGTGAAAATGACTTCGCGCTCACTGCGAGCATTGAAGAAAGAGGCTACTTTTTTGCGTGCAGTTTCATAATCCGCCGTAGCGCGTTCGGAAAGCGCATGCACACCACGGTGCACATTGGCATTATCGTGTTCGTAATAGCGGGTGACCGTATCAATCACGCACTGCGGCTTCTGCGTTGTGGCGGCGTTATCCAGATAAGCCAATGGCTTACCATAAATTTCCTGGTTCAGGATCGGGAAATCGCCCCGGATTTTCTCAATATCAAACATATTCAAAACCTTCTTTCATCCCAGCAGACCTTCCAAATCGCTCATATTGGGTAATTTGGCAAAGGCCTCATGTTCAATGAAACGGCGTACTCGCGGGATATTCATAGCCACCAGAACCTCATCGGCGAAGGCGAAGGTGAGTAACTGGCGTGCCTCTTGTTCGGATAAACCGCGCGATTTCAGATAAAACAATTGGGTTTCGTCCAGTTGGCCAACCGTGACCCCGTGGGCGCATTTTACATCATCATGATAAATTTCCAGTTCCGGTTTGGTATCGATTTCGGCATTTTTTGATAACAGCAAATTGGCATTGGATTGGGCAGAATCGGTTTTCACCGCGCCTTCGGCCACGACAATTTTGCCGTTGAAGACGGCATGTGACCGTCCATCAAGCACCGTACGGTATTTTTCGCGGCTGACACAGTGCGGCGCGTTATGATCAATGCGGGTATGGTGATCCATATGCTGGCGACCGGATGCAACAAACAGACCATTCAATTCGCACGATGCGCCAGTTTCGGCAAGGTCTACGACAATATCAGCCCGCGACAGGTTGCCGCCCAATTCCACGGCATGCAGGATATAACGGCTGTCACGAGACTGTTTCACCTCGGCGCGACCGATATGGAACTGTTTCACTCCTTCCAGCTGTAAGCGGTAATGGGTCAATGAGGCATTGTCTTGCAAGCGGATATAAGTGGCGATATTGCTCAAACCGGCGTTGATTGCATCAGATCCGACAAAATGCTCAATCAACGTGGCTTCAGCACCCTGCCCCAGCATCACTCCGTTCAACACATGGGCAGTATTGTTACTCTCATATATCACATACAATGGCTTATCGAGTTTAATATTTTCACCAATACATGCACACAGGCCATCTTTGGCCAAAGCAGTATTGGCTGCCAAAACACCATTAAATAACGGCGCTGATTCATCCAGCTTGAACAGGCAGTGTGCACGTTCATCAGGATCATCAGCCAATAGTTCTGCCAGCGGCAATAATTGTACGCCGTCCGGGATAGTGGATTGTTGCGGCTGAAATTCCCCTGCCACAAAAACCAGCCGGTAAGCATCCAACCCTTCAATTCCCAGGTTTTCCGATGTGACCGTTTCAGCAACGGATGCTTTCCACCATGTCTCACCCAATGTAGCTGTCAGGCGAGATAAATCTGTATATTTCCAGTCTTCATTACGTCTGCCGGGCAGTCCGGTACGGGCAAATATATCAGCAGCCTGCTGGCGCAGAGCCTGCACACCGGCATCGCCGGGCAAGGCCGCAATATTCAGAGAAATATCCAGCGCCTCTGCACTCATGCAGATTTCGCCTGTTCAGATTCTGTGTCGGCAGCTTCCTCTTTCACCCAGTCATAACCGCGTGATTCCAGTTCCAGGGCCAGACTCTTGTCGCCGGACTTGAGAATTTTACCATCAGCCAGCACATGCACAAAATCCGGTTCGATGTAGTCCAGCAGGCGCTGGTAATGTGTCACCATCACTATGGATCGATCTTCGCGGCGCAGGGCATTCACGCCCTGGGCAACGATGCGCAAGGCATCAATATCCAAGCCTGAATCGGTTTCGTCCAGCAGGGCCAGAGACGGCTCCAGTACGCCCATCTGAAAAATTTCGTTACGTTTCTTTTCGCCACCGGAAAAACCTTCATTAACGCCGCGCGACAGAAATGACTGATCCAGCTCCACCAGTTTGGCCTTTTCCCTAACCAATTGCATAAATTCTATGGCATCCAGTTCCTGCTCACCGAGATGCTTGCGCCTGGCATTAACACCGGCCTTGAGCATATAGGTGTTGTTCACGCCGGGAATCTCGACCGGATACTGGAAGGCCAGAAAGACGCCTTCCCAGGCACGTTCTTCCGGCTTCATAGCCAGCAAGTCCTTGCCATGGTAAGTCACAGAACCAGCCGTTACTTCATATCCATCGCGTCCAGCGATCACATTCGACAGCGTTGATTTGCCGGAACCATTCGGCCCCATAATGGCATGCACTTCACCGGCACCAATCGTGAGATTGATCCCTTTCAGTATCTCTTTGCCTGCTACCGAAGCATGTAAATTTTCAATTTTCAACATAATCAAAACCTTTTCACCGCATAGGACACAGAGGACGCAGAGGAAAACCTTCAACCGGTTTCTTTCGTCTTGAATCTTTGTGGTGCATGTAATGCCGCATATTGCTCGAACCAGACATTTCTTTGCCTTTCTCTGCGGTAAATTTTTTTCCTTTTTTACCCCACAGCACCTTCGAGGGAGACTTCCATTAACCTGTTTGCTTCTACTGCAAATTCCATCGGTAATTCGTTGAACACATCCTTGCAGAAGCCGTTGACGATCATGTTGACCGCATCTTCTTCTGAAATACCGCGTTGCTGACAGTAAAACAGTTGATCTTCGCCAATTTTCGAGGTGGTGGCTTCATGTTCCATGGTAGCGGTCGGATTCTTCACTTCCACATAGGGAAATGTGTGCGCGCCGCAGGTATCGCCAATCAGCAAGGAATCGCACTGGGTATAATTACGTGCACCTTCCGCACCTTTGCCGATACGCACCAGCCCGCGATAGGACTGATTGCCATGGCCGGCAGCAATGCCCTTGGAGACAATCGTGCTCTTGGTGCGCTGGCCGATATGAATCATTTTGGTGCCGGTATCAGCTTCCTGACGCATCTTGGTAAGCGCCACCGAATAGAATTCTCCCACCGAATCATCACCGCGCAATACACAGCTTGGATATTTCCAGGTAATCGCACTGCCCGTTTCGACCTGCGTCCAGCTTACTTTGGAACGGTCGCCACGACAATCAGCTCGCTTGGTGACGAAATTATAGATGCCTCCCACGCCATTCTCATCGCCCGGATACCAGTTCTGAACGGTGGAATATTTGATCTGGGCATCATCCATGGCCACCAGCTCCACGACAGCCGCATGCAACTGATTTTCATCGCGCTGCGGCGCGGTGCATCCTTCGAGATAGGACACATAAGCGCTTTCATCGGCAATGATCAGGGTACGTTCAAACTGGCCGGTATTCATAGCGTTAATACGAAAATAGGTGGATAGCTCCATCGGGCAACGCACGCCTTTGGGGATGTAGACAAAGGAACCATCGGTAAATACGGCGGAATTCAATGCGGCATAAAAATTATCACCGGTCGGTACTACCGTGCCGAGGTACTGTTGCACCAGTTCCGGATATTCGCGCACGGCTTCGGAAATCGGACAGAAAATCACACCGGCCTCTTTTAATTTGCCTTTGAACGTGGTGGCAACCGATACCGAATCGAATACTGCATCCACAGCTACGCCGGCCAGCATCTCCTGCTCGCGCAGCGGAATGCCCAGCTTTTCATAGGTTTCCAGCAGTTTCGGATCAACTTCATCCAGACTTTTGGGACCATCCTCTTTCGATTTTGGAGCCGAATAATAAGATATTGCCTGGAAATCGATGGGTTTGTAATTCACATGCGCCCAATGCGGCTCTGTCATGGTTTGCCAGTGGCGAAATGCTTCCAGACGCCAGTTCAGTAACCATGCAGGTTCATCCTTTTTGGCCGAGATATGACGAATCACATCCTCATTCAGGCCGGGCGGCAGCGTATCTGTCTCGATATCAGTGACAAAGCCTGCTTCATATTCCTGACTGGCAAAGTCTTCCGGCGTGGATTCCACTGCGGGTTTCTGTTTCACATTATTCATGATTGCACCTTCGCAATTGAAATACCGCGCTGCAGGCGAAATACAGGCACAAAATCCTGTTCGGTCATATCGGCCAGCGAAATATCCTCAAGCGCCTGACGAACGGCCTGATTGATGCGCTTCCAGTTGTTGCTGGTGGAGCATACATTATGCTGATCGCAGGAGCCGCCGTCATCGAGATTGCACTCCGTCAAGGCAATCGATCCTTCAAACACATTGATAATATCGCGCACATTAATGTCGGTTGCATCACGGGTCAGACGATATCCCCCATGAGCGCCGCGCACAGAATCGAGCATGCCTTCATGCAGCAGCATCTGCAGGATTTTACTGACCGTAGGCATTGGGATATGAGTGCTTCCGGCCAGTTCCGCAGCCGAAAAACGCTCCTGCCCGGATGAGGCCATGCGCGTCATCAGCAAAATCCCGTAATCCGTCAATTTGGTTAATCTGAGCATGGC
>CAZBEN010000076.1:0-5366 GCA_964490955.1 uncultured Zetaproteobacteria bacterium
TTTCCAGCGGCAGATTATCCGTGCAGAAAAAGCCTGCATCTTCCAGTGCATGCAACACAGTACTTTTACCTGCTCCGGACAGGCCGCTGATTAACAGCATTCCGATTGTTCCGGCACGTTAAGGCGCATTGTTTGTTTCATGTTAGCGCCCCTGCTCAATTCTGTTCTGAAGCGATTGCACAAAATCCTCGCCACTGTGAATGCCCCGCTGTTTCAGCAACTGGTTGCGGGTTGCCACTTCAATCAGAACCGCCAGTGAACGACCGGAACGAATTGGAATCGGTATACGTGGAATCGGCACATCCAGAATACCGGTCTCGCTATCCTCGCCCAGCACTCTGTCTTCCGGTGCAACCTGATCCCAGGGCACCAGTTCGACCATCAGACTCAGGCGCTTGGTGTCGGTAATGGCTGCAGCACCATACAGATCACGAATATTAAGGATGCCCAGTCCGCGAATTTCCATATGATAACGCAACGCATCCGGACTGCGACCGACTGTAACCTTCGGACTTTCACGGGAAAATTCGACCATATCATCCGCAATCAAACGGTGGCCGCGTGAAATCAGTTCCAGCCCGATTTCACTTTTGCCGATACCGCTGGCACCGGTGATCAGTACCCCGAGACCGAAAATGTCCATATATACACCATGCTGATAGAGCACCGGTGCCAGCCGATGCGACAGAAAGAGCAGCATATTTGTCATGAATGTCGAAGACGGGTAGTCGGATATCATCAGGGGCGTATCGGTGCGCCTGGCTGCATCAACAATGAAATCAGGCGGCTGTTGCCCTCTGGTAATGACCACACCGGCAAGGCGAAGGTTAAAGACAGCATCGATAGCCTGCTTCTGCTCTTCGGGAGAGCGAGTGGCCAAATAGCTCATTTCGGTCTGCCCGATCACCTGCAGACGATAATCGCTCAGATGTTCAATATAACCGGCAAATGCCAGAGATGGCTTTTGCATACGTGGATGATCAATGTAACGATCAAGTCCCTTTTCCCCTGCCAGCAGACGAATTTTTGCCGCTTTCCCCTGCTCGCTTAACAGTTCACGAATTGTGATACGGCGGGATTGGTGCATCAGGGTCTGCCCCAAATGAGGCCATTCAGCGTTGTTCCCCCAGGGGACTCTCTCTTGCGCAATCGCAATTCACCTTGTTGTCGTTCATTTGGATTCACCAACAATACTCCTCGCACCTTGACTGGCCTCGATTTTTCCAAAAACCGGGGCAGCGATGCTTCAATCAACCGCATGTGGGCAGGCCCTAGTCCGAATCAACCCTGCTGGCAAATAAGGATGCCACGGATTCAGGGCTGTCGGCTTCCATGATCTGTTGCCGGAAGCTTTCCTGCTGCAAATTCCTGGCCAGTTGGGCCAGCAGTTCCAGATGCTGGCGATCATCGGAATCCGGCACCAGTAACAGCACCACAATATGAACAGGGTTGCCGTCAATGGCCTCAAAATCCACACCGCCGATATGCGTTGCCAATGCCAGCACCGGTGTGGTCAGATCAGGCATACGACCATGCGGTATGGCTACACCGTGGCCAATGCCTGTACTGCCCAGCTGTTCGCGGGCCATGACCACTTCCATGACCGTATCAGGGTCAATTGAAGTCAGCACATGCGCCAGTTCTGTGATCAGGGCCCGCTTGCTGTCGGTATGCGAATCCAGCTGAATATGGTCAGGCGTTAACAATGGCATAGGAATCCGTCCTGAATCAAGATGTTTCGGGCTCAATCCAGCTTAACGCACCATCCGGTCGGCGGTACACTGCATTGAGTTGTTCGGACTGGTCGTTGGTGAAAAACAGCAGATCGCGGCTTCCGAGTTCCAGCTGCATGACGGCCTCATCGACACTCATCGGTTTGGCATCCAGCTGTTCATGACGCAGTGTCTCCGGCTGGTGATCCTCACTCAGCTCCTCGCGATCATTGGCCATATCCAGCACTTTATGCGATACCTTGATTTCCCGGGGCTGTTGTTCATTACGATGGCGGCGCAATTTTGCGCGATAGCGCTTAAGCTGCCGGTTCAGCTTATCGACTACGCCATCAATGGATGCATACATATCTTCTGTCTCATGGCTGCCATGAATATTGATGCCATTGGCCTGCATGCTCACTTCACAGCGTTGCCGGAACTTTTCCACCGAAAGTACGACGTGTACATCCACGACATGATCAAACGAATGTTTGAGATGTTGCAGCTTGTCACTGACATACGCTTTCAAAGGATTTGTGAGTTCGACATGACGTCCTGTGATGGATACTTGCATAGTTGTTCCTCCGTTTTTTAGTTAAGGAAACGCTGAGTTATTCAGTGTTTCCTTGCAGCCCATGGACGGGCTGCCAAATCAGGTGCGTAAGTGCCTGATTTGTAAGGAAAGGGAAAATCGTAGTTTCTCTTTCCGTTCTGATGGTTTGCAGGATGCAATCCATCAGTCTCTGCTGAAGAAACGCTGAGTTATTCAGTGTTTCCTTGCAGCCCATGGACGGGCTGCCAAATCAGGTGCGTAAGTGCCTGATTTGTAAGGAAAGGGAAAATCGTAGTTTCTCTTTCCGTTCTGATGGTTTGCAGGATGCAATCCATCAGTTTTTCCTTAAGGCACGCCGTTCTTTCTCAGAGCGCTTTTAACATGAAACAAATAACGCGCCTGCATGATTTCTTTTCACCCGGTGATACTGTTTCATATCACGGGGTGGAAAAAGTCCATGCGCGTTAGGGCGATGCTACAGCTCTCCGCCGCTGACTGCCCGAAGGCAATCCCATTTGTTCGCGGTATTTGGCCACGGTTCTGCGGGCAATCTCGATACCTTCCACCTGCAAACGCTCGGCAATGGCCTGATCCGAAATCGGACGCGCTGCCGGTTCGGAAACAATCAGCGCTTTTACCCGTTGCTGTACCCGGTAGACGGAAATCATGCCACCGCCACGCGTCGGCAGTCCAGCTGAAAAGAATCGCCTGAGCTCAATCAGACCGATCGGTGTGTCGGCATATTTGCCGTTGGTCACTCGCGAAATCGTCGATTCATGCAAGCCGACATCTTCAGCCACATCCTGCAGCGTTAACGGTTTCAGGCCCATGATGCCGTATTCCAGAAATGCCCGCTGACGCCGGGCCAGACACTGAGCCACTTTCATCAGCGTTTCGCTACGCTGATCCAGCGCGTGCAATAACCATTTTGCTTCTTTCATGGCCTGCGACATGAATGCCTTGTCCGTGCCTTTCCATTCCTGTTCCTTCCAGCGCTCATTCAGACAAATGCCCTGCCATCCGGTGCCGGGAATATCCACTTCGATATCATTCCCGTTGTTGCGCCTGAACACAACCTCAGGCCGCACATAATAGTTGTTGTCACCGTTCAGACCGTGTCCGGGAAACGGATCAAGCCGGCGCATGCGGGCTCTGACCTGCCGAATCATATCAATACTGCATGCTGCCGTTCTGGCCAGCTCCTCATCCGGCTGCGGCAGTGCATCGGGAAAATGCAGCAATAGCCGGATAGCCCAGGCATCGACTTTCTGCTCGGCATCCAGTTGCAGCAGCAGGCATTCGGTCAGACTCCGTGCCCCGAATCCGGCCGGCTCCAGTTGCTGAATCACATCTTCCACGACATGTTCCACCGTCGCAGCATCCGTTGTAATCTGGTCGGAAATTTCAATGGCAAATTCGGCCGGGGCAATACGGAAATAACCATCATCGTCCAGTGAATCAATCAGGATATGCGCCAGTTTCCGCTCCTGTTCAGACATAGGCTGACGGTCCACCTGCTCATGCAGTGATTCACTCAGGGTTAAATGTTCCGGCAGAAACTGTTCATGATCACTAAAATCATCCGCCCGGCCAGCCCGGCTGAAAGAGGTGTACATGGTCTCCCATCGGTTATCACCGGCCTCTTTCCAGTGTTCCAGCTCGACAGCTTCCTGCGCATGATCCTGATTTGCCGGCTGGCTCGACAATACAGTATCTGAATCCATGTCCAGCATGGGATTGGATTCAATGGATTCCTCCAGATAACTTTCAAGCTCCATGCCGTTCATGGACAGCACTTTCAGGCTTTGCGCCAGCTGGGGCGTGAGCGAAAGACGTTGTCCGAGTTTATGGGAAAGCCTGTTTTCCACTAGCATACGGACTCGGGCACAGGGGCGGTTTTCAGCTTATACGATTGCGGATGCAGAGAATCTCTACGTGAACGAAAAAAGAAAGGGGCAAACTCGAACAGCATCTACATCCTTATGATAGCAAAGAATTACAGTTATTGCGGAAGAAAAAACAAGCACAATAACGCCGCTACACAGCCCAGTTTACGCTTCTTTTTTCAGCGACGCCAGCAATTCTTTCAGTTCTCCGGATGCATGCATTTCGCTCACGATATCGCAGCCGCCGATAAACTCGGATTTCACATACAACTGCGGAATCGTCGGCCAGTCCGAGTAATCCTTGATCCCCTGCCGGACGGCTTCGTTGAGCAATATGTTTACCGAGACATAGGGAATACCATACTCGGCAAGAATAGCGGCGACCCGTTGCGAAAATCCGCACTGGGGGAACTCGGGGGTGCCTTTCATAAACAGAACCACATCATTGTTTTTTACTGCTTCATCAATCTGCTGCAATACTGAATCGCTCATTTCTACTCTCCGGGAATGGATGTCTTCAACGCCAGCGCATGAATGGCTGCCTTCATATGTTCGCCCAGCGCTGCATACACCATCTGATGCTGCGCCACTCTGGATTTTCCGGCAAATTCAGCCGATACCACTTCCATTTCAAAATGGTCGTCGCCGGAAAACAGCCGCACCTGCACATCCGCATCAGGTATACTGCGCTGTATCATGGCAACAATGTCTTCCGGTTTCGGTGTCATGCGCACCCCTTTTATTACGGCTGTTGTTGTGAAAATGGTGGGCTCACCAGGACTCGAACCTGGAACCAACCGGTTATGAGCCGGTAGCGCTAACCAATTGCGCCATGAGCCCGTTTCATTTCTGCGAGGCCGGCACACTACGCAGCGCTTGGTGGCGTGGCAATCTCACAACGCGTAAGCTGCGCCGTCATGAAGCAAGTAATTATTACCAAACCCACCCTGTTCACCGAACTGAATCTCCCCGAAGCCCTGCAAAAAGGTATTGAGGGCCTTGGTTTTACCGAGATGACGGATGTGCAACAGACTGCATTGCCGCTGACACTGGCCGGCAAGGACGTGGCCGGCCAGGGGCGCACCGGCACCGGCAAAACCGCTACCTTTCTGATCACGGCCATCAACCGGCTGCTAACGACCGAGCCGAAAAAGGGGCGTGGAAAACAGCATCCGCGCGTGCTGGTGATTGCCCCGACACGCGAACTGGTCGTGC
>CAZBEN010000077.1:0-5361 GCA_964490955.1 uncultured Zetaproteobacteria bacterium
CACATTAATATCCAAATGTGACATGAACTTCTCAAGAACATGTCACGGATGTGACTGTGCCAGGGCGTTCATTTGATATAAAGCGGCGGGCGCGGCATGATGAGCACATGGAGATCGTCAATCTTGTTGCTGAAACAGAACTACAGGAGCCCGGCGCACTGGTCGGTGCGATTGATGTGGGATCCAATGCCATGCGGCTCGGCATTGCAGCACAGGATGATCAAGGCGCGCCGCGATTGATTCAACGTTATCGCGAGCCGGTGCGGTTGGGGCATGATGCATTCACCACCGGTGTCTTGAGTCCGCAAACGATGGATGAAGCGGTAGAAGCATTTCGTCAGTTTCGGCGCATTCTTGATCAGCATCATGTTGAAAAATACCGGGCCACGGCAACCAGCGCCATGCGCGATGCAGCCAACGGGCGTGAGCTGATTGCACGCATTGCTGCTGAAACGGGGATCGAACTGGAGTTGATCAGCGGTGAAGAGGAGGCGCGGCTGGTGCACTACTCGATCTGTCGCCGGGTTGATCTCGCAGATCAGTTTTCGCTGTTGATCGATATGGGCGGCGGCAGTGTGGAGGTAACACTCTGCGATGACGGTGAGGTGGTTTCGGCCCAGAGCTTCAAGATCGGTACTGTTCGTTTGCTGGAAATGCTGGGGCAGGAGGGCGATTTTAATACGCTGCTTTCCGAATATCTCGATGGCACGCGCAAGAAACTGCGTGAACAGATCGGACGGCGCCGGGCCGGTCAGTGTGTTGCCACCGGTGGCAATGCCGGCGCGATCGGTGAACTGGCCCGGCAGTTGCTCAATACCGAATCGGAGAAACGTATCAGTCTGGCGGAACTGGAACAGTTGATCAGGAAACTGGCCAAACTAAGCTTTGAAGAGCGCATCCGGGATCTCGGCCTGCGCCCGGATCGCGCCGATGTGATCCTGCCGGCAGCGATGGTGTTTCACGATATCATGGCATTGGCCGGCGCTGAAACCATGGTCATGCCTGAAGCGAGTCTGCTTGATGGCGTCATGCTCGATATGGTCGATAGTGAGAAGCGCACATTCAAATCGCAGCGTCGTAATCTGCTGGCCTGGGCGCGGTCGCTGAAGAAGAAATACCATGTTGATCGGAAATACGGCAAGCATGTGGCCAAACTGGCACTGGAACTGTTTGACCAGATGCATGGGCTGCACGGGCTTGGGCATCGTAATCGCCTGTTGCTTGAACTGGCAGCGCAGGTGCATGAAATCGGTATGTATGTCCGTGTGGGTGGCCATCATCGCCATGCCGCCTACCTGATTTCTGTGGCTCCGTTGCTCGGTTTGAGCGCTGAAGAAAAAACCTTGCTGGCACAGGTGGTCCGTTACCAGCGCAAGGGCGCACCGAACGAAAAACATGAATCCTTTGCAGCACTAAATGCAGAAGATCAGCAAACCGTGTGGCAACTCAGCGCACTGCTGCGTCTCGCCATTGCCCTGAACAAGGAACGACGCAATCGCATCGAAGATGTCGAAGTCGAGATTGATTCACAGGACATCACCCTGCATCTTGAGGGTCATGGTGATTTACTGCTGGAGCGCTGGGCCGCCCTTAAAACAACCGCTTATATTGAACAGGCCTTCGGCCTCCAGCTTTACATCGACCTCAACCTGACCAACTAAAGCCTGTTCATACAGGTGCTTTGCTGGCCTCTATCCTTTTCATTCAGGTAAAAGCGTACCAAGCAAATTCATCAGTTCATTCTGGGCATTTCTTGGCCTGCTGTTTGAGCGAATACGATGATATTGACCATCCTTGCTCAGACGCCAGGCTCCGGTGTTATCAGACAGGTACAGGTGTAAACCCTGCTTCAAGACCTGATTCGCCAGTTTTTTATCGCGCACTGGAAAACAGGTTTCAACACGTCTGAGTAAATTACGGTTCATCCAGTCGGCACTGGCACACAATATCTCCGGCTCACCACCGTTGTAGAAATAAAACACCCGCGTATGCTCAAGGAAACGACCCAATACCGAACGCACGCGAATGTTGTCGGACACGCCTTTAATACCCGGGCGCAAGCAACAAATACCACGAACCACCAGATCGATTTTTACACCGGCTTGTGAAGCACGATAAAGCGCCCTGATGATTTCCGGTTCTTCCAAACCGTTCATTTTGGCAATAATACGTCCCCTGCTCCCGGCCTGTGCATTGGCAGTCTCCAGATTAATGCGTTCAATCAAACCACTATGCAAGGAAAAAGGAGCCTGCAGCATACTTTTGAGTTTGGATACTTTCCCCATACCCGTCAGCTGCTGGAATACCCGATGCACGTCCTCGCCAAGGTCCTCATCGCAGCTGAGCATTCCAAAATCGGTATAAAATCGCGTCGTAATGGTATGATAATTGCCCGTGCCAAGGTGTACATAACGCCGCATCTTACGGCCTTCACGACGCACAATGAGCATCATCTTGCAATGTGTTTTGTAACCAACCACACCGTACACGACCTGCACCCCGGCAGCCGACAGGCGATTGGCCAGACCGATATTATCCTCTTCATTGAAACGTGCCCGCAATTCAATGACAGCCACAACTTCCTTGTTGGCACGGGCAGCCCTGACCAGAGCATCGACAATCGGTGATTCGGGCACTACACGATAAAGCGTTTGCTTGATTGCCAGCACATTGTGGTCACCTGCGGCCTGTTTAAGCATTTCAACTACCGGATCGAAGCGTTGAAACGGATGGTGCATCAGCACATCACCCTGACGAATAATCCTGAACATATCCCTGTCTTCAACGTTCAACCTCTCCGGTATTCCCTGCTTGAAAACCGGGAATTTCAGATCGGGCCGTTCTACCTCGTCACAGATTCGAGCCATGCGATACAGATTGACCGGCCCGTCCACCTGATACAAATCTTCATGTGCCAAACCAAACTGATTCAACAAAAAGTCAGACAGTTCAGCCGAGCACCGGGTGGATACTTCCAGACGTACAGCCTGACTGTACCGTCGTTCCAGCAACTCCCCGGCAATCGCCTCTTTCAAATCGTCCAGTTCATCATCAACATCAAGTTCACTGTTGCGTGTGATACGAAACTGGTGACAGACCTTGGCTGTCATGCCCGGGAACAGCTCGCCAACGTGAGCATGAATAATAGACGACAGGAAAACGTAGCAATGTTCCGATGTTGCCACACCTTCAGGCAATCGAATCATCCGGGATAATGATCGCGGTGCCTGTACAATGGCATAATGCGATTCGCGCCCGAATGCATCTTTGCCATCCAGCTCAACCATAAAGTTCAGAATCTTGTTGAGCAGGCGCGGAAACGGATGGGCGGGATCCAAACCAATTGGTGTCAAAACGGGTAACAATTCACGTTTGAAAAATTTTCGAATCCAGTCCTGCTGCGTTTCATTCCATTCGGCACGGTGTAAAAAACTGATGCCTTCATCGCGCATTGCCGGTATCAGATCATTGTTGAGTACTTCATATTGTTGCGCAACCAGCGCTCTCACCTGCTCATGAATGCATTGCAATGTTTCGCTCGCAGTCATGCCATCCGCACTCACACGCAGTGACCCGACGGCAACACGCTGCTTCTGGATGGCAACACGCACTTCGAAAAACTCATCCAGATTGGATGTGCAAATGCAAAGAAAACGTAACCGTTCAAGCAGCGGAACTGTTGAATCACAGGCCATCCCGAACACCCGTCGATTAAACTCCAGCATGCTTAAATCACGATTGAGATAATATTTTTTATTTTCCAACATTTTGATGTCGCTTTCGCTCAACAGTTACTCCTTTTTACAGACAGGAAGGCCGAATGAATAAGGCCAAAAGACTAGCATAAAAATATAGCAGTAAATATAACACACGCTCACTTGCTTTTTATCGTACCACCACTCCATTCCTATGACACCATCATGACATCCCCATGCCATACCTTTGTCATAATAGCTGCATAAGTTTCCCACCATCAAATTGGAGGGCAGAAAATCATGGACGACAATAACACAGACACCAGCCTGGATTTACATAAAGTGATGAAAACGATTGCACAGATGAATCCACATATTTCGTTATCAGATATTGCATTTCTGATGGACTCTCCGTATGAACCCGAGATCTGCGAATACGACATGGCTGATGCCGTTGAGAACTTCTGAACCAGTGATTCTGTCAAATATTCCGATAAACAGGCATTGACCCTTTGCGGACATACGACATGATTGTCGTATGTTCGCTGATACAGACAGAAACCCGCTAAGCGTTACCGAGCTGACAGCCCGCATCAAACAAATGCTGGAGGCCGGTTTTGCCAAAGTAGAAGTCTCAGGCGAGGTATCACGCCTGACCCGGCCTTCATCCGGCCACTTCTATTTTACCATTAAAGATGCCCATGCAGCTATTTCCGCTGTGATCTGGCGATCCACCGTTTTACGGTTGAAAAACCTGCCGGAAGAAGGTGGGGAATTCGTCTTCAGCGGCCACATCAGTCTCTATGAACCGCGTGGTTCCTACCAACTGGTGGTCAGTCGCGTTGAAGTAGCCGGATTCGGTAAACTGGCGGCAGAATTTGAACGTCGCAAACAGGAATTTGCCAGACGAGGCTGGTTCGATATCGCGCGCAAGCAAGCCATTCCCCCTCTGCCGCAACACATCGGAATTGTTACCTCTCCTACAGCAGCTGCTTTCGAGGATGTTAAAAAAGTCCTGGCCACACGCCCGGCATGGTTACAGATCACACTGGCGCCGGCACTGGTGCAGGGAAACACAGCCCCTGCAAGCATCTCCGCGGCTATCAGGAAAATTGCTACCATGGGCAGGCCGCCCGATATTATTCTGCTGGTACGCGGCGGCGGCAGTATCGAAGACCTGTGGTGCTTCAACGATGAAACCGTTGTCAAAGCAATCGTGGACTGCCCGATACCGGTTATTTCCGGTATCGGACATGAAATTGATACCACACTGGCCGATCTGGCTGCTGACATTCGCGCTGCCACACCCTCCAATGCGGCTGAAATCTGCTGCCCGGCAAGTAATGAATTGCGCAAGCGTATGCCAAAACTTGCCGCCCTGAACCAACAACTCAGACAACGGCTGCTACAAATGCGCCGGGATCAGGCCTCACTGATACAACGTCAAACCCATGCATGGCTACGGCACACCGATTCACACCATCATAGTGTCGGGCAACTGCAATCACGTCTCGAACATGCAGCCCATGTCGCTCTGACACAATTGCGTATTCCACTACGCTTGCTGGAAAAACGGCTGGCACCACTGCATCCGACCCAACAACTGCAACATCAGCGCCTGCTTCAGACCAGGACATCCATGGATTTACATCAAAACATGCTCCTG
>CAZBEN010000078.1:0-5078 GCA_964490955.1 uncultured Zetaproteobacteria bacterium
TTGCATGCACTGGAAGATGCAGGCTTTTTCTGCACGGATAATCTGCCGCTGGAAATGCTGCAGGACTGGGCGATCAGTATGCAGGGGCGTAAGCAACCGGCTGCTGTCTGTCTGGATGCGCGCTGTGGTTTTAGCGCCAGAGCCATCAGAGTGGCTATCGAGGATGTGTGTACTCCGGATGATTGGCAGCTGCTGTTTATTGAGGCAGAAGACGACGTGCTGCAGCGCCGCTTTTCCACGGTCAGGCGTCGCCACCCGTTGCCTGACAGCCATGACCTGATGGCATCTATCCGGCAGGAGCGCGAAAGTCTGATGCCGATTCGATCCATGGCGGATATGATTCTGGACAGCAGTTATTTAACGCCTTATGAACTGGCGGAGAAGGTCGATTCGTTCTGGCGCAAGCCGGGGCAGGAGCCGCACAGATTATCATGCACGATCATTTCTTTCAGTTACAAACATGGACTGCCGGCCAATGCCGATATCGTATTCGACATGCGTTTTTTGCCCAATCCGCATTATGAACCGGGACTGGCTGAACTCACCGGCCGCGATGGAAGCGTTATCTCGTTTTTACAGTCCTGCAGGGAAGTCGGGCAGGCAGAAATACATATCCGGCAATGGCTGACATTTATCTGGCCGCATCTGAAACAGGAAAGGAAACAGTATTTTACGCTGGCATTCGGCTGCAGCGGAGGTCGCCATCGCTCGGTTTATATGGCTGAACGCTTTGCCACCTGGATTCAGCAACAGGGCATGGTTGAACCGGGCATCCAACACCGGGAGCTGGGAATAACACAACACAGGGTGGCTGAAAAACATCGGGCGGGAGCTGAAATATGATTGGTATCGTGCTGATTGGTCACTCGCATATCGCCAGTGAAATGCTGGTATCGTTACAATATGTAGTCGGTGAGCAACCGCTAATGGATGCGCTGGATGTTACCAACGACAGCAGCCCGGAACTGATTGCCGATAAGCTGATTACAAAAATTCGCAGCTGCGATGTCGGGCAGGGCGTACTGTTGCTGGCTGATATGTTTGGCGGCACACCATGCAATGTTGCCATGGGTTGTTTGCAGGCAGGCAGTGTCGAAGTGGTCTCCGGTTTCAATTTGCCGCTGTTAATCAAGGCCGCCGCATTGCGCCATCATGTTAACAACCTGAGCGAACTGGCTCATCAGGTGGTCAGAGCCGGTCGCCAGTATATTCAGGTAGCTCCCAATATCTCCACGGACCATGCCTTGACCGGCGCAGACAGCGTGAAACACGCGGATGCCTGAACAGACGATTACCATTTGCAATAAACTCGGTCTTCATGCCCGGGCATCGGCAAAACTGGCCACTGAAGCCAGTCGTTTCGAGTCGGAAATCAAACTCATCAAGGGTGATATAGAAGTAAACTGCAAAAGCATCATGGGTATCATGATGCTGGCCGCCTGCAGAGGGATGATATTAAAAATTAATGCCGAGGGCATTGATGCCGATGCCGCACTTGAATCTATTGCGGCGCTGGTGAATAACCGTTTCGGAGAAGCGGAATGAATACCCGTTGCCATCCGGGCCAACCATTGCATGTACGACGAGACGGGCGTCCGGTTGCCTCCAGTTCCGGCGTGGTGATCGGGCAGGTGAAAAAATTGCTGCACGGGCGACAGCCGGTAGCTGAACATCCTATCGAACCGCATATGATCAATGATGAGGTGGCCCGTCTGCTCAAGGCGATTGAATCAGCCGGACAAGCCATTGATGTTGAGCGCAATCATCTGATTGATGCCGGTATCAAGGATCCGCTGATGATTCTGGATATGCACCGCATGTTGATTGCCGATCCGGAACTGCTGGCTAAATCCACGGCCCGTATCCGCAACGATTGCATCAATGCCGAATGGGCACTGCGGCAGGAACTGGATGCCATCCAGCTTATATTCGAGCAAATTGAAGATGAATACCTGCGCAATCGCAGCGATGATATTGAACATGCGGGCAGGCGTATTCTTGATCATTTGACGGATAGCCCGGCCGAATTGAGTGAGCAGCCGAATGCACAATCGAATCAGGCACCGTATACGAGCCGGAAGGGAGAGAAACCGCTGATTTATGTCGGCGATGATTTTTCTGTATCTGATGTCGTCAGTATGTGGCGCTGTGGCGTAACCGGCATCATTACAGAGCTGGGCGGTGCGGATGCACATAATATCATTGTCGCTCGCGGTATCGGCCTGCCTGCGATGGTTGGTGCTACCGGCATTCTGGCTGATATTGAAGATGGTGATATCCTGATTCTGGATGCCGAACAGGATGTGTGGATCCTGAATCCGTCGCAAGCCGAACAGACCGCTTATGTGAAATTCCAGGCTACAGTTTCGAGCAACAGGAAGAACCTGCAGGCATTTGCCTGCAAACCGTCGCTGAGTGCCGATGGCCATGCATTGAAACTGATGGCCAATATCGAGTTTCCGGAGGAACTGGATCTGGCAGAAGAAACCGGCATTGACGGTATCGGCCTCTATCGCAGCGAATTCCTGTTCATCAATGAATCCACCATGCCGGATGAACAGTATCAATATGAACAATATGCCAAACTGGTCCGCCGCATGAATGGCAAACCTGTCACCATGCGGCTGCTCGATATCGGCGGCGACAGACCGTGGTTATACAACGATCTGGCAGGTCATGATTATTGCGGCGCCAATCCGGCTCTGGGACTGCGCGGCGTGCGTTTGCTACTTCGCAATCCGGAATTACTGAAAACCCAGCTCAACGCCATGATCAGGGCGGCCGATGAAGGCCCTGTGCGAATTCTTGCTCCGATGGTGACCAACATTGAGGAGATGGAGAAATTACACGACCTGGCCGAACAGTGCCGGATTCAGCTCGGCGTGACTGAATCCATCCCGTTAGGTGCCATGATTGAGGTGCCGGCTGCGGCACTGATTGCCCGGGAAATGGCAAGGGTCAGTGATTTCTTTTCCATCGGCAGCAATGATCTGATGCAATATGCACTGGCCGCCGATCGTAATGATGAAGAGGTTGCAGATCTTTATCAGCCGGATCACGGAGCCGTGTTGCAATTGATCATGCTGACTGCATCGGCGGCAAAACAGGCCGGTATTCCTGTTTCGATCTGCGGCGAACTGGCTGCCAATCCGGAGTGGACAGCCACTTTTCTCAATCTTGATATGGAATACCTGTCCATGAGTTCAAGTAATATTCTCTCCATTCGCCGTTGTCTCAGCCGGCAGACTTATAAATCCATGTTGCAATAATTCTTCTGACTTTTGCTGAACCGGACAAAGCCGTTTACCCTTCGCCACCCGATAGTTTACGGAGCAAGGAGAAAGTCATGCGATACAACTGGACTGTGGATGAAATCGAGGCGCTGTTTGAACTGCCATTCAATGATCTGATGTTCCGGGCCCAGCAGGCGCACCGGGCCAATTTCGATGCCAATGAAGTGCAACTCTCCACTCTGCTGTCGATCAAGACCGGTGGTTGCCCGGAGGATTGCAAATACTGTCCGCAGAGTTCGCGCTACAATACCGATGTCGAATCAGAACTGTTGATGAAGAAAGATCAGGTGCTTGCCGCCGCTAAAATTGCCAAGGAGAAGGGCGCATCACGCTTCTGTATCGGTGCAGCCTGGCGTGAACCCAAGGGCCGCGCCTTTGAGCTGGTCTGCGACATGATTTCCGAAATCAGGGATATGGACATGGAAACCTGTGCCACCCTCGGCATGCTCACCCAAGAGCAGGCCGCACATCTGAAAGAGGCGGGGCTGGACTACTACAATCACAACCTCGATTCCGATCCGGAATATTACAAAGAGATTATTTCCACCCGCACCTACGATGAGCGTCTGGATACCCTGAAACATGTGCGTGCCAACGGCATGAGTATCTGTTGCGGCGGTATCGTCGGTATGGGCGAATCACGCCGTCATCGTGCCGGGCTGGTGGCTCAGCTGGCCCGCATGAATCCGCATCCGGAGTCTGTGCCCATCAATATGCTGGTGAAGGTGGAAGGCACGCCTGTAGCCGAGGATGCTCAATTTTCCGAGACACTGGATAACTTCGAATTCATTCGCACGATTGCTGTTTCCCGCATCACCATGCCGGGTAGCCATGTGCGTCTCTCTGCAGGGCGCGAAGCCATGTCCGAGGAAATGCAGTCCCTGTGCTTTCTGGCCGGGGCCAATTCGATTTTTTATGGCGAGAAATTACTCACCACCGGCAATCAGGATGCCGAAAACGATCAGAAGCTATTCACCAAGCTTGGTCTGCGCCCGATGGAAAACCCGGTACCATCCAGCCGCCGCATGGTGAATGCTTAGCTCAATCATCGGGTTTTTCGACGATCAGCACTCTGAATGGCCACAGGGGAATGCCGATTTTGGTGTCCAGCACAAGTCGGGCATCGGTTTGTTTTATGGCGGGAAGCACATCGACGGCCCGGCAACCCATGGAAAGGGATGGTATTTTCCATGCCATATCTTCTACTCTGTCAGCCAGCCATTGAACTGCAGGGCTGGTTGGGTCGGTGGAATGGGCGATGCCGATCCGGCCTCCCGGTTTAACCACACGATAGAGTTCCAGCGTGCCTTTGGCAGGGTCATATAACGGGCATAAACTGTAGGTGGAAAGGGCAACATCGAAGCGATTATCCGGGAATGGCAGATGGCACATATCCCCGGTTGCAAACCGGATATCGGCTTCCAACTGTTCCCTTCCCGTTTTTTCACGAGCGACAGCGACCATTGCGTCACTGAGATCGAAGAAGGTGATACTGCCGGATGCTCCGGCCTTGCGGGCGGCCAGAATACCGGTTGAACCGGTGCCTGAACCGGCATCCAGCACGCTATCACCGGGACGAACTGTACGGTTAACGACCATGCGCCTGCCACGCTGATCTGATCCGGCTGTGATGAAGCCGTGTTGCAAATCGTAACGACGGGCGATCTGCCTGTAGACTGTCTTCAGCTGGTCGATGTCCAGTGCCGTGCGCATATGATCGCCTCGTTTAGGGAGATGCTGATTTATTGCCATCCTGGCAAAAATCAGCCCGCTCAGGCAAAAGCG
>CAZBEN010000079.1:0-5063 GCA_964490955.1 uncultured Zetaproteobacteria bacterium
TAATCGAATGTGTTGGAAACCGACATCATCAGGCTCTGCCTGCGATCACGATAAACGCCGGCAAATGCGCCGGTAGCCGTTTTCTTGCTGTAATAAACATACTGGTAAGCAACATCCATATGAAAACCAAACAGGTCCCCGCCGGCACCAAGACTGATTCGATGGCCATCCTGATCTGCAATCAAAGGACTGAAATTCTGACTGCGATTCGCACCCTGTTCATAGGCATAACCTACACGAAACTGGGTATTCTCGCGCCAGGTCCAACTCAGCCCGGCCATGACTGTCAATGTATCGCGCAAATTCAGTACGTTCGGCTGTGCAATCAAACCGGCTTTGACAATATTCATGTCTTTCAGGGCGGACCAGCGCGTCCATTTCACATCTGTTTCCAGACGCCAGACATCAGCAAAGTCATGCGCAATACCGGCACTGACATAGTCCGGCAGTTTAAACGACAGCGTATCACTGGCCTGGCCGGACACATTGACCTGTGCTCCCGAGCGGAACATCGCGCCAACAGACCATGCAGGCATCGGCTTCCACATCAATGAAGCATGGCCGCCAAAAGAAGTAAAACTGTTCCCCTGAAAGGATTGAGTGCCCTGAGTCATGGTCGCCCGGGTAATATACCAGTCGCCACCGAGCCCTACTGCCAGATCACTGCTCACAGCATAAACAGCATCAAACGTGCTATGGTCAACGGTTAACTTGGTGATACCGCTGCCAGCGGGAAAGGCTACGCCCCAGTCATTATTGGCAATATACAGGGGAGAAAAGCCGAAACCGGCGGCCAGCCTGCTATCCACTGGAGCCCAGCTCGCATAAATCGAGCCGGTAAAAGGTTCCGTGCCGTTATTGGGCGCGTTGAACAAGGATGTCTCAATGGACGAGTCGCGGTAATCAAGACGTCCGCTGGCCATAACCGAAACACCTGATTGCCATGCAATGCCGGCAGGATTGTAAATCAGTGCCGACGCATCACTGGCCGATGCCACAAAGGCATTGGCTACGCCTGCAGCACTGGCCGACTGATTGGGCTGTTCAAAACCTCCGGCCTGTACGACTGTGTCTGCGACCAAAAACACAAGCAAAAATATTACAATTCGTTTCATAGGGTATCCTTATTCACTGACTGGCTGAACGCATATCCAGCACATCTACATCAGCGGGTGGCGTAAAACTAAATAGATTTGCCGCAGGTGCAACGTAAGAGCATTCGGACAGGTACATCTGATTACGATTTCCCAGCATATCCTGGCGCTCAATATAAATCAGATCTCCATGTTTTGAGAAACCCAGCCACACCTTGGGTGACCCTTCAATCGATACCTGAAAACGGCGGATATCCAGTGTTTTATCATACCCCTGCTTCAGCATCCTGATTTCAGATGGTTTGATTTGTCCGTTCAGCAACCGCATGACAGCCGGGTCGACAGATTCCAGATTATTTAATCGCTCCGCCTGCATCAAATCAGGCTCATAATGCCAGATGATTTGACCATCGCCGATATAGAGCTGCTCATAGGGTTTCTGATACTGCCAGCGAAATCGTTTCGGCTTTAATATCGCCAGCGTACCCGAATATTGTTCATCACCACCGTCACTGAATACCATCAACTGATCAAAGCGACAGGAAAAACCGCTCAGCTTCGATAAATGTCTGATACTGTCATCAAAAAAAATGCTTTTCGTGTTAAGCCCATCCGCTTTTCGATCCTGCTTAAGTGGTGTGGCTGTGGCAGAACTCACAAACAAACCCATGGCAACCGATAAAACAAGCATGCGCAACATCATCATTCGATCACCCCGCCGCCAGCCTGTTCTGAACGAGCTAATACCTTACGAATACCACCCGAACCGGGTGCGCTCACCAGACCTTCGCGCTCCATCTGTTCAACCAGACGACTGGCGCGGTTATAACCTATGCGCAGATAGCGCTGCACCATTGAGACAGAGCACTGACCTTTTTCGATAATCAGTGCTGCCGCCTCATCATACTTTTCGTCATGCTCATCACCGCCCGGGCCGGAAGCCGCGTTTGCATCTGCAGCAGCCGAAACTTCAAAAACTTCTTCACGATAATCCGGCTCACCCTGACCTTTCAGGTGCTCCACGAGGTCAACAACTTCGGCATCGGATACAAAAGCACAATGCACCCGCTTCAGCTCGCGACCACCACTCAAAAACAGGCTGTCGCCCATACCCAACAACTGCTCGGCTCCCATCTGATCGAGAATCGTGCGCGAATCGATTTTGGACGATACCTGAAAAGACAGCCGACTCGGCAGATTCGCCTTGATCAAGCCAGTGATAACATCGACACTGGGTCGTTGTGTGGCCAGAATCAGATGCAGACCAGCCGCCCTCGCCTTCTGGGCGATCCTGCAAATAGCCTGCTCCACCTCTTTACCGGCCACCATCATCAGATCAGCCAGCTCATCAATGACAATCACAATCTGCGGCAGGCGCTCGGTGCCCTCCTGCTTTTCCGCTGCTTTATTATAACCTTCGAGATTACGCACTCTGGCTTCGCTCATCAGCTGATAGCGTCGCTCCATCTCATATACAGCCCAGTTCAGCGCCTTCGCCGCCTTATGCGGATTGGTCACCACCGGCACCAGTAGATGCGGAATATCATCATACATCGACAATTCCAGCATCTTCGGATCAACCAGAATCAGACGCAAATCCTGCGGTGACTTGATCATCAGAATCGAGCAGATCATTGTGTTCACAGCGACCGACTTACCGGAACCGGTAGTCCCTGCCACCAGCAAGTGTGGCATCTTGGCCAGATCGGTCACCACTGGCTGACCGGAAATGTCCACGCCGAGTGCCAGAGGTAGACTCAGTCGTTTGTTGGAAAACTCCCGACTCGACAGCACCTGATGCAAGACTACCATTTCACGCGATTCATTGGGGATTTCGATACCGATCACATTCTTGCCCGGAATATTGCCGGCCACGCGTACACTGATAGCTGCCATGGAACGCGCCAGATCATCCTGCAAGGCAACAATCCGGTTTATTTTGGTACCGGGTGCCGGCTCCAGTTCAAACTGCGTAACTACCGGACCCGGTTGTACAGCAACAACTTGCCCTTCAACCCGGTAATCCAGCAGTTTTTTCTCCAGCATGCGGGCTATAGCCTGCAATGCGGCGGGGTTATGCTCGCGCTGCTTTCCCTCACCACGATTGAATATATTCAGCGATGGCAGTTTGAATCCGGAGGAAGATGGCTCCTTGAAAGCAAGCTCTGTCTGCTGTTCCTGTTTGGCGCGGCGTGATACTGTAACCTTGGCCTGACTGGCAACTTCCGCTTCAGATTCAGCAATATGTGTTGGCCGCTTTTTACGCGTCTTTTTGCGGCTTTCGCGCACTTCAATGCGTTCTTTTCGATCCGAGGCTTTTGAGAAAATATTACTGACAATGCCGCTAAACCAGGCCATTGCCAGCCTCAATCCGCCATAACATTGACGCAGCAATTTCAACAGTGACCAGTGTGAAGCCGCCACCAAGCCACTCAGCCCCAGCGTCACCAGCAATACATCCCGGCCAATATCACCCAGTGGTAGAGAAAGTGCTTGAGCCAGCATCGCACCCAGCGCACCACCAGTACCGGCTGGTAAAGCCAAAATATCCAGCATGGAGCCCGAAGGTATATGAGCCTGAAAAATAGCAGCTATAGCTAACACCACCGGCAACCAGAACAGGGATGTCCAACTACCCAGGTATGGAGATTTTCCCCATGCGATGCGCACTGCCAGCGCACCCATCAGTATGATCCACAACCAGCCAGCGTAGCCGAACAACTGGTAGAAAAAATCAGCCGCATAGGCACCGGCGATCCCAGCCATATTCAGGGTAGCCGTCCCGGTCTCATTATTCAGAGACGGGTCAGCAGGCGTAAAACTGAACATCGCCAGCATAAGCATCAGTGACACACCGCCAATCAATAACGCCAACGCCTCACGGGCAAGCATACGAACTTCCATCAGAACTCCTTAAACCGCCACCACAACAGGCAGCACCATGGGCCGTCGACCAATATGCTTGCGACACCAGCGGCGCAGAAACAGGCGAACCTCTTCCCGGGTTGCATCCAGATCGGCCAGCAATTCCAGATCCATACCTTCAAGGAATTGCTGTAATGCCGCAGCAGCTCTGGCCAGCATCTCTTCACTGGCAGACTCATGCAATACACCGCGCGCCACCAGTTCCGGCACATCGAGAAGCGTGCCCTCATGCTGACTCACCAGTACAGTGGCGGAAATCATGCCGTCTTCAGCCAATACCCTGCGATCACGCAATACAATGCCATCGATTTCATCACGAACATCGCCATCGACAAAGACTGCACCGGAATGAAAATCCGGTCCCGCCTGAATGGTTTCATGATCCACTTCCACGCAGTGGCCATTTTCAGCAATGACCGTCTTTTCAAGAGGAATACCGGTCGCTATCGCCAGATCGCGATGTTCAATCAGATTCCGGTATTCTCCGTGTACCGGATAGAAAAATTTCGGCCGCGTCAGTTGCATCATCATTTTCAATTCATGCGCCTGGGCATGGCCGGACACATGCAACGGTGCCTGACGGGCGTGTATCACACGAGCACCACGGCGATAAATATGATTATACAAACCGGCGATAATACGTTCATTGCCGGGAATATTACTGGATGAGAAAATCACCATATCCCCTTTCCCGATCGTAACACCCTTGAAGCGCCCCTGTGCCAAACGTGCTAGCGCCGCCCGCGATTCACCTTGTGAACCGGTGGCAATAATCAACAGTTCGTGATCGGGAATATGCCCGCACTGTTTGATATCCACCATGGTACCGGCCGGCACATTCAGCCGGTTCAGTGTGTGGGTGATATCCATATTGCGTTCCAGGCTGCGTCCGGCTACTGCCACCTTGCGCCCACAGGCAACAGCCGCATCCACTATCTGCTGAATACGGAACATGTTGGAAGCGAATGTGGTCACCACCACCTTGCCCTTACACTGGCTCACGGCCTGCTTCAGGGCCGGCCCCACAACACGCTCGGACGGGCC
>CAZBEN010000080.1:0-4850 GCA_964490955.1 uncultured Zetaproteobacteria bacterium
AAAGCCCCTGATGTTTCCATCAGGGGCTTTCACATGTGGCGGAGCGGACGGGACTATTCAGGGCTTCCTGCCCTTTACCCTTTGGGTCGCCGTCGTTCCTCCGGCGTTCGTATTGGCTATCCTACCAATACGTCAAACCCGAACACGGGTTCTCGCACCCATCCGCTCAATGCTGAAATAACTCAACACTCACAGAACAAAAAAAGCCCCCAATGTTTCCATCAGGGGCTTTCGCATGTGGCGGAGCGGACGGGACTCGAACCCGCGACCTCCGGCGTGACAGGCCGGCATTCTAACCAACTGAACTACCGCTCCAGCAGGCGGGCGCAAAGTAATCACTTGGCACCCTAAAATCAACCCTAAAGATTAATGCTGCTGAGGAAATTCTGAAAAACTCAGAGGCTCCTTAAAATGGCTCTGCATTCATGCACAGAACCTTAAATGGTGGGCGCTGCAGGGCTCGAACCTGCGACCTACGGCTTGTAAGGCCGTTGCTCTCCCAGCTGAGCTAAGCGCCCGAATAAAAAACAAGGGCTATTGCCCTTGTTTAAAGAAAGCGGATGTCCGCTCTCAGAGTTTGTTACTTGACAGCGTCTTTCAGAGCCTTGCCGGCTTTGAATTTCGGTGCCTTGGATGCTGCCACCTGGATAGTTTCACCCGTCCGTGGGTTGCGTGCAGTGCGTGCTGCACGGTCAGCTACTGAAAAAGTACCAAAACCGACCAGACTTACTGCATCACCATTCGCCAAAGTATCCGTAATACCACCGAGTACAGCTTCGACAGCATCACCTGCTGCGGATTTACTAAGGCCGGCTGCACTAGCCACGTGGTTAACCAAATCTGCTTTATTCATTATTCCTCCCGCTACGTTCAATGAGCTGCGAACTATACGCATTCAACCCCATATCCTGTCAACCGATTTTTTTAGTTATTTAGACTTAATGTGCCACTGCTGATTTATCGCTAAGATAAATATCAGCAACGCCTGCCGGCACAAAGCTTCCGGACATACTCATTCCACTCGGTAGCTGAGTCAAGGCATGTTCCAGCACTTCATCCATATGCTCCACAGCATGAACTTCAAGACTTGCCAGAACGTCTTCATGGATGTCCTTCAAATCCTTCAGGTTTTCCGCCGGAATAATAGCACGTGTAAGACCTCCGCGATGCGCTGCCAGCAACTTCTCTTTCAGCCCGCCAATCGGCAATGCCTTACCACGCAGCGTAATCTCACCGGTCATACAAACATGTCTTTTCACTGCAATACCGCATAAAGCGGAAACAATCGATGTCGCCATGGCCAATCCGGCCGACGGCCCGTCTTTAGGAATGGCACCTTCCGGCACATGCACATGAATATCCACTTTCTGATGGAAATCAGGTTTCAGCCCCAATTGCTCGGCACGTGAACGCACATAGGTCAATGCCGCCTGAATCGATTCCTGCATCACATCACCCAGTTGTCCGGTCACGGTCAGTTTACCCTTGCCCGGCATCAGAGCAGTTTCGATCTGTAATAACTCGCCACCAACTTCGGTCCAGGCAAGTCCGGTCACCACACCAATCTGATCTTCCTCTTCGGCCAAACCGAATCGGTATTTGCGCACACCAAGATACGCCTCAATATCTGCCGCTCCCACTGTAATCATGTTGCTTCGCTCTGACTGCACCAACTGGCGCGCTACCTTGCGACACAGCTTGGCCAGATCACGGGACAACCCTCGAACACCGGCCTCACGCGTATAATAACGGATGATCTCGGTAAGAGCCGAGTCCTCTACCCTGAGCTGTTTTGCTTTCAATCCATGATTGGCAAGCTGCTTGTTCAACAGGTAACGCCGTGCTATTTCGAGCTTTTCATGCTCGGTGTAACCCGAGATGCGAATGATCTCCATGCGGTCCAGCAGCGGCCCCGGGATATTCAGGCTGTTGGCCGTAGTAATAAACATCACCTCGGAAAGGTCGTAGTCCACTTCCATATAGTGATCGTTAAAGGTGTGATTCTGCTCGGGATCGAGCACTTCCAGCAGAGCTGAGGCCGGGTCACCCCTGAAGTCTGCGCCCAGCTTGTCGATTTCATCAAGCAGGAAAAGCGGATTTTTTGTGCCCGCTTTTTTCATTGACTGAATCACCTTGCCCGGCATCGACCCAATATAAGTGCGTCGATGCCCCCTGATTTCAGCCTCATCGCGCACCCCACCCAAACTCATGCGTACATATTTACGTTTGGTTGCACGGGCAATTGACTTGGCCAGTGATGTCTTACCCACGCCCGGTGGCCCGACAAAACAGAGAATCGGGCCTTTCATTTTACGCACCAGCCTGAGTACAGCCAAATGTTCCAGAATGCGCTCCTTGACCTTTTCAAGACCATAATGATCCTCATCCAGAATCCGTTCAGCCACAGCAATATCTTTGCCTACTCTGGAACGTTTCTTCCACGGAATATCAATCAGCCAATCAAGATAATTGCGCACCACCGTTGCTTCCGAACTCATCGGCGGCATCATTTTCAGGCGTTTGAACTCGGCGTCAGCCTTTTCTCTAGCCTCTTTACTCAAACCCAGTATCTTGATCTTCTCTTCCAGCTGATTCAGATCGCTTTCTATATCTTCATCACCGAGCTCTTTCTGGATGGCTTTCATCTGTTCGGAGAGATAATACTCGCGCTGACTCTTCTCCATCTGACGCTTCACACGGCTACGGATGCGTTTATCAACCTGCAGCAACTCCATCTCGTCTTCCATATGAGCATATAACCGTTCTAGCCGACCAATTACGCTGGGCATTTCAAGCAGCAACTGTTTATCTTCCACCTTTAGATTCAGGTGTGCAGCAATGGTATCAGCCAGCTTGTCCACCTCATCCACAGCGGAAACCGAAACCATAACCTCTGGCGGCAGTTTTTTGTTCAGCTTAACATAGGATTCAAACTGCTGAATCAGCGAACGTGCCACTGTATCTAACTCATGTTCATCCTCAGCAGTTTCAGGCATCAGTGAATAGCTGCCTCGCAGGTATTCACCATCAGAAATCAACTCGTCAACCAGCAGACGGGAACCACCCTCAACCAGCACCTTGATGGTACCATCCGGCAGCTTCAGAAGCTGTAAAATATTACCGATCGTACCGATGCTGTATAAATCATCTGCCCCGGGATCATCATTCGAGGCATCCTTCTGGGCCAGCAGTAGAATTTTCTTATCCGAGGCCATAACCTCTTCCAGTGCTTTCACTGATTTGTCTCGCCCGACAAACAGCGGCACAATCATGTGCGGAAACACAACGATATCGCGCAATGGTAATATCGGGAGAATACCCTGATTTTCTGCAACTATGTCTTCGGCTTCGTTATTGTTCCATTCGGCCACTGAAAACTCCTGTTAATATAACATACAGCAGCCCTTTTCAGGGCTGTGTAAAACTAAGATTGTGGCGGGGAACAGTATCAGGATGCGGCTTCCAGCTGCTGTTTTTCACCATCACCCTGAAATACCAGTACAGGTTTGCTTCTACCTTCCACCGCATCCCTGTTAACCACACATTTTTCCACATAGGTCATGGATGGGATATCATACATCACATCCAGCATCACCGATTCCATAATCGCTCTGAGACCGCGCGCTCCGGTTTTGCGTTCAATCGCTTTCTCTGCAATCGCTTCTAGCGCATCATCGGTAAAAGAGAGCTCCACATCATCATATTCCATCAATGCGGCATACTGTTTGACCAGTGCATTCTTCGGCTCGGTCAGAATACGGAACAGGGCATCTTTATCCAGATGACTCAGGGTTGCCACGGCAGGCAAACGCCCTACCAGTTCAGGAATCAGGCCAAACTTGATCAGATCTTCCGGCTCTACCTGACTGAGAATGATGCCGATATCCTTTTCATCATCGGTCACAACTTCCGCCCCAAAGCCAATCGAACGCGGCTTACCCTTGGCTTCAATCAGTTTTTCGAGTCCTGCAAATGCGCCACCGAGTACAAACAGGATATTGGTAGTATCTACCTGCATGAATTCCTGTTGCGGATGTTTACGACCACCCTGTGGAGGTACAGCAGCCACGGTACCCTCAATCAGTTTTAGTAGCGCCTGCTGCACTCCTTCACCCGACACATCGCGGGTAATTGAAGGCCCTTCAGCCTTGCGTGAGAGCTTGTCAACCTCATCAATATAGACAATGCCACGCTGCGCCTTTTCAACATCATAATCAGCTGCCTGCAGTAATTTGAGAATAATATTCTCAACATCTTCACCGACATATCCCGCTTCGGTCAGCGTGGTCGCATCAGCCATCACAAACGGCACATCAAATACGCGTGCAAGTGTCTGGGCCAGCAATGTTTTGCCGCAACCTGTAGGGCCCAGCAACAATACATTGGACTTGGAAATTTCCACATCATTCTTTTCATTATGGGCAATACGTTTGTAGTGATTATACACAGCCACGGACAACAAGCGCTTGGGCCCTTCCTGACCAATGACATACTCATCGAGAAATGTCTTAATTTCAGTCGGGCGGGGAAGACCACCCTCCTTTTTGTCATCCTCTTTCTGATCACCGGACAACTCTTCAACAATGATTTCATTGCACAGTTCAATGCATTCATCACAGATGAAAACAGTAGGGCCAGCAATAAGTTTTTTGACATCGTGCTGTGATTTACCACAGAACGAGCAATATAAAGTGTTATCTCCGCTACTATTCTGCGTCGTCATCTGCACCCCGGTTGGCCTGATTATCGCCCGCATCAGCGCGGGAAGTCAGCACATCATCGACCAAACCGTAATCTTTCGCCTCATCAGCGGTCAAGAAATAATCCCGCTCCACATCTTCAGAAAGCTT
>CAZBEN010000081.1:0-4717 GCA_964490955.1 uncultured Zetaproteobacteria bacterium
CCGCGCAGTGTCGGCGCTTTTTTCAGTGGTCGCCGGTTGATATCGATGAACGATTCACCGAGATTCAATAAATACTCGATTTGTTCATGATCCATATCTGCGATGCCGAACAAATGTTGCAAAGGGCGCATTATTTCACCTGCCTTTGTTCAATATGCCATGTTTCAGCGGTGATCAAATCCACCGTGCAATCGGCCGGAGCAGCATACAGCAGTCCCGTACAATGCGCACAGATTGGCAATTGTCGACCCTCACGGTCCAGCAATACGGCCAGCTGAATGGAAGCCGGTCGCCCGTAATCGAATAACACGTCCATGGCCGCCCGAATTGTTCTGCCGGTATACAGCACATCATCCACCAGCCAGATATGCCTGCCACTTACATCAAAGGGTAAATCACTGGGGCGTACTTCAGGATTGGGGCCTATAGTATCGAGATCATCACGATAAAAGCTGATATCGAGATTGCCACGGCAAACACGGCTGCCGGTTTGTTCAAGCCGTTGTTGAATGACATCGGCAACTTTGGCGCCGCCACGCTGAATGCCGACCAGACAGATATCAGTCGCGGCCGGTTGATCAGTCTCCGGATCCGCTACCCGGTCCGAAATGTGATTCGCCATCTTATCCAGTGCAGCGGCTATCGCCTGATGCTCGAACAGAACAACATCTTTCATGCTTTCAACTCCGGATGTGCCGATAAAAAGTCTTCGAGAATGACTGCTGCCGCAGTCTGATCGAGTTTGGCTTTTACTTTTTTCTCGTTAAGCCCTTGGGCGAAAAGGCGTTCCTTGGCGGTCCAGGTCGAAAGTCGTTCATCCTGAAAAGCAACAGGCAGCGAGCAAACAGCTTCCAGTTCCCGAATCGCCGCGCGTGCATCAGCCGCCTGTATACCCTCGCTGCCATCCATATTTTTGGGCAGTCCCGCCACAATTCCTCTGGAACCGTATTCGCGGATCAGTTTGAGTAATTGTTTGGGCCAGCCCTGATCGCGGCGGTGCAGGCAAGTCAGGCCGCGGCAGGAGAAAGCCATGCGATCACATACCGCCACACCGATACGTTTCATGCCGATATCCAGTGCAATCAGAGGCAGTTGTAAATTGTCAGAAATAGAATTATGAACGGAATCCAAACGGGAGGCACCTGCTCGGGGGGCGAGCGTCACTGGATCAGTAGTTGAGCAGAATGCGGCTGTCATCAAATCCGAGATTCTGCAATGTTTCCGTGCAGGCGTCCACCATGACGCTCATGCCGGCCAGGCATGCCACCGAATTGGCACCGTCCAGGGCATCGCTCTCAAGCGCATGCTGAACATATCCGATCGGGCCATCCCAGCTTTCATGTCCCATTTCCAGTGAGATGGAAACCTCAATATTGTGCCTGGCCAGTTCATCCAGTTCATCCGTCAACAGCTGGTGCATTTCTGTGAGAAAACCGGCATAAATAACGACTCTGCCATAATTCTCACGGTGACGAACAATGCTGAGACAAACACTGTACAGTGGCGCAATGCCGGTGCCGGCACCTATCAAATAGACATTATTACCCTTGAACGGCGTCAGATCAAAGCCTTTGCCCATCGGCCCTTCCACTTCGAGCTGGGCGCCGATTTCTATATCACACAGGTATGACGACAACGGGCCGGCATCCTTGATGAAAAAATCGAATACCTGCGGATCATCCGGCGCGGAGGCAATGGCAAAATAACCGGGTGCCGGATCATTGATGCCGGGCAAACCAATCAGTACAAACTGACCCGGCAGGAATGAAGTCAGCGTTCCGTTCACAGGCTCCAACGTCAATTTGATCACAGTATCCTTGCAGCCGGCTGTGGTTTTGCGGATATTTTCTTTCACCCGCATTCGATATGTAGAAGAGTGTTGCACCAGAATATCGACCTCCGAACTCTTGCCTGGCAACTCTGTCAGGCAAGGGAGCTGTATTGGATAGAATGGGAGCCCAAGATGCAAGCATCAAAATGCCTTGAATTAAGAATTTCTGCGGTCGAGATCACAGAGGATGCTTTTGAGTCTCTGGCCGAAGAACTCGGAGCTGTTGGGCTGGCCGAAGAAACCGATGTCGATTCAGCATGTACAGAACGTGTCGGCTGGTTTGTTATCGATAATAATGAAGCTGATTTGCGTCAACAAATCAGTGTTGCCGTACTGGCTGAAGGGCTGGTATCCGAAAGCATTACGTTCAACACACTGGAACAGCAGCACTGGGAAACGGCCTGGCAGAAAGACTGGCAGGCCATCCCGGTTGGAAAAAACCTGTGGGTGCGTCCGTCCTTCTGCGATGCGCCGACAGACGGGCGAATCGATATTGTGCTCGACCCCGGCATGGCCTTCGGCACCGGTACACATCCAACCACACAACTTTGCCTCGAAGCGATCGAACGATATTGCACAGAAAAGGCACCTGCCACGTTGCTGGATATGGGTGCAGGCTCCGGCCTTCTGGCCATTGCCGCGCTGAAACTGGGTGTGAAATCCACGCTGGCTATCGATATGGAAGAGGATTCGGTGCAGGCATGTCATACCAATGCTGCCATCAATGGTGTTCATCTGGATGTGAAACTGGACGATAGCCCGCCTGATCAGGTGTTTGACCTGGTCGTTGCAAATATCCTCGCCGCACCACTGGTGTGGATGGCCAAAGAATTAAGCGCCACGGTTGGCGATCATCTGATCCTTTCCGGTCTGCTGGGTGCGCAGGTTGATGATGTTGCAGCGGCCTATGTGGCGGAAGGGCTCACGGAAATTCGTCGTGACAGCCAGGGTGAATGGGCCTCGGTTGAATTGAAACGCTGACGGGTTATTTCCGGTGACCGGATTCCGGGTTTTACATCCGGTTGATGTCGGACCCATATTGGCTGAGAGGATTTTGCCGTTTCCAGTGTATCCAGCCAGTGCTGCCAGAGCTTGAAGTAGGGTCGTTTGGAAACCACATCGAAATCATTATGGCCGCCGGGGAAGGCACCGCGCAGTTTCGGTCCGTGGTGTGCGGCGAAAACGCGATCGGCCATGCCTTCGGGAATAACCTCATCCGATTCAGCACTTATCAGCAGTAGCGACACGCCGGATTCACGTACAGCAGCTTCTGTATCCAGCCGCGTTTTGACAAACCAGCGCAACGGTAGCCAGGGATAATATGCTGCCGACATATCGGGGATATTGGTAAACGGCGCTTCCAGCGCCAGTCCGGCAGGGTTTACCTCTGTAGCCAGTTTCGCGGCTACTGCGCAGCCCAGACTGCGTCCAGCAATAATGATTGTATCAGGGTCGATGCCGTTTTTCTTCACCAGCAGCGCCCATGCTGCCTTTGCATCGGCATTCAGCCCGGCCTCATCCGGCGCACCCTCGCTTTTGCCATAGCCCCGGTAATCAAATGCAAATACTGCCAGCCCCATCTCATGCCAGAGGCGATACTGGCGGATGCGATCACTCATATTTCCACCGTTTCCATGCAGATGCAGCAGCGTAAACTGCGCATGCGCATGCGGCATGTACCAGCCATGCAAGACAATGCCATCCTCACTTTTAAATCGGATATTACGAAACGAAAGGCCGGCATTATGCGGCGTTTGAGTCAGCTCCCGGGTCGGAAAGTAGAGGTAATCATTCTCGAAGCTCACCATATAGGCCACGGTGCCGCCGATGCCGAGCAGCAGAATAACGAACAGCCGAAGAAGAATTTTCATGTCTCTAATAATCGCTTTTTGAGTATTGATTGCATATCACGCCGACCATCGCAGACTATATGGATATACACAAGCTACAGCCTTTTCCAGTATGAAATGAGTCTGAAATAATAAGAGGTTTGTTAGCATAGGAGGACGCTAATACAGATGTATGAGATGCAAATCAGGACACTGGAAGATATTGAGTAGTTTTTGGCTGAGCCGACATGCAGTTAGCTCGCAAATTGGAAAAATTGGGGACAGTGTATTGATTAATCAGTAGCCACAATAAAAAAATACACTCCCCGACTTACACCGGTTTACAATATCACGTTTAGCATATCAGTCTTCTTCCATCAGCATCATAATAAGATCAGTCGATTCGGGATCAATACCTGCCTGAAAAAGCAGGGTCGTAATCTGGCCGCGATGATGGGTTTGATGATTGAACAGGTGCTGCAATAGTACGCCAAGAGGTTGTTGATGCTTTTCTCCGGCTATGTTCCGGTAGCGAATGGGCGAAGCCAGCACTTCATTATTCCATGTTTCGCTGAAATTCAGAATCAGGGTATCCATTTCTTCCCGTTTTACCCGAAGTATTTGAATATCATCAAACAGAACATCGCGCAGGCTGGTTGGCATTGCCATTTCCCGCATGGGAGCCAGTGCATCCCTGCACAGTTTCGAGGAAGAGAAACGGCGGAGCCAGAATATGTCGCCGACCAGAATATGATTGAGCGTGCCGAGAATGGAACCGAAGAAGGCACCGCGATCTTTGGCAATCTCGGTAGCAGGCAGCGACTGCACCTTGTCATATAGCCGTCGATTTACCCACTGATTATATCGCGCCATACGCGTCAGGTAGTTGGACATCTAACCCTTCCCGCTAAAATAAAAAGGCTGCCATCCTAATGGATAACAGCCTTGGTTGGTCGGTGGTAAAAACCACCCATTTCAACTACCCACATTTGGAATCGCCGCATTCGAGGCAGGTGTTGCAGTTGTCGAGGCGGACGACGGCCATGGCGCCGCATTT
>CAZBEN010000082.1:0-4619 GCA_964490955.1 uncultured Zetaproteobacteria bacterium
TTAGGTTCAGGGCATGGCTGTCTATGCGGTGGGGGATATTCAGGGGTGCTACAAGCCGCTGAAGAAGTTGCTCAAGAAAGTAAAATTCAATCCGGATAAGGATACGCTCTGGTGTGTCGGCGATCTGGTGAATCGTGGCCCCGATTCGTTGAAAACGCTGCGTTTTCTTAAAAGTCTCGGTGATGCCTGTGTGTGTGTACTGGGCAATCACGATTTGCATTCAATGGAACTGGCTGCCGGCGGTTCGAATTACCGGCGTGATACGCTGATACAGGTCATGGATGCTCCGGATTGTGATGAGCTGATTGAGTGGTTGCGCTTTCGCCCTATGCTTCACTACGATGCAAAGCTGGATTGGTGCATGGTGCATGCCGGCCTGCATCCCGGCTGGACGCTGAAAAAAGCTTTGAAACGAGCCCGGAAGATTGAAGCGGAATTGCGTGGGGAACACTGGAAAGAATTTTGTCGGCAATTGCACCATGTGAAATTTCCGCCCCGGAAACCGCACAAGGGAGACCCGTCGCGGTTATTATTTGCAGCGGCTGTGATGACGCGCACACGTTACTGCACCAGCGACGGGTTGTTTAACTGGAATGTGCGCACCGGCGAGAGCAGCCGTTATCGCGACAAACCGTGGTACGTGCATAAACGGGCGAAATGGCAGCACAAGGTACATGTTGTGTACGGACACTGGGCGGCTGCCGGGCTGGTCACGGATCAGCCACACGTATTGGGGCTGGACTCCGGCTGTGTCTGGGGCAATGCATTAACCCTGGCGAAGCTGCGCAAGCGGGGGCGATTTAAAATCGTGGCGCAGGCGTATTTATAATAACCCGGGATAAACAGCCCGATTCTGCTCAGGAATATGAAAATGTGGCGGTCAGCGGGGCATGATCCGAGAACCAGGCATCTGTAAATACACTGACTTCTGTGGCTGATGCGGCTGCTTTCGCAGTGCACATATGATAGTCGATACGCCAGCCTACATTATTGGCTCGTGCCTGGCCGCGATTGGACCACCAGCTGTATTGTTCTTTTTCGGGATATAGATGGCGGAAAATATCGACAAATCCCGCCGTGATCCACTGCTCGAACCATGCGCGTTCCTCAGGTAGAAACCCCGAGTTCTTCTGATTGCCGCGCCAGTTTTTCAGATCGATACGCTGATGGGCGATATTGATATCGCCGCAGACGATCAATTCACGGCCCTGATCTTTCAGTCGTTTGATCAGGGGAAGAAATTGCTCCAGAAATACCATCTTGCCGGCCTGCCGCTCGGGTGAACTGGAGCCGGACGGGAAATAGGCGGAGATGACGGATGTGTTGCCGAAATCCGCCATCACAAAGCGACCCTCCGCATCAAAGCGGGACCAGTTGGTATCCGGATCAACAGCACCCAGGCCAATATGCACGGCATCGGGTTGATTACGGCAGTAGAGGGCTACTCCTGAATAACCGGGCTTTTCAGCGAAGTGATAATAGTACTGATAACCTGCGGGGTAGGCTGCTTCGGGGATTTGATGCTCGTGCGCCTTTAATTCCTGCAAGCACAACAGGTCGGCATCCTGCCCGGCAAACCAGTCCCAAAATCCTTTTCTGGTCGCAGCACGTATGCCATTGAGGTTGGCGGTTATAATTTTCATGGCGGCATTATGCAGGCATTCCTTCAGGCCGCAAAATTTGCCCTTTTATAAAGTGACCGGCACTTGTATATCTGACGCTCGATACTACTCTCCGCCGCCGTTCCAGGGTCGGCTATGGCGATAGCGTCGAACCTCAGGACAAAGGAGCACAGCTTTGATTTCTACATCCGGTATTACCATGCAATTCGGGGATAAGCCCTTATTCGAAAATATCTCGGTCAAGTTTGGCGATAATAATCGTTACGGACTGATCGGTGCCAATGGTTGTGGCAAGTCCACGTTGATGAAAATCTTGGGCGGCGATCTGGAGCCGACGGCTGGCCATGTCAGCCTTGGTCAGCATCAGCGTTTGGGTAAATTGCGCCAGGATCATTTTGCCTTTGAAGAACATACGGTGCTTGATACCGTCATGATGGGCTATGAAAAGCTGTGGAAAATCAAGCAGGAACGCGATTTGATTTATGCGCAGAGCGAGCTCTCTGAAGAAGATGGCATGCGCGCCGGTGATCTGGAAGGGCAGTTCGCCGAGCTGGACGGGTATAGCGCTGAATCCAATGCCGGAGAATTACTATTGAGCATGGATATCCCGTTGTCCTGCCACGACGGGCTGATGAATACTATTGCTCCGGGCTGGAAATTACGTGTGCTGCTGGCGCAGGCGTTGTTTGGCAATCCCGATGTGATTCTGCTGGATGAGCCGACCAACAACCTCGATATCAACGCCATTCGCTGGCTTGAAGAAATCATCAACAATCGCGATTGCACCATGATCATTATTTCGCATGATCGCCATTTCCTTAACAGCGTCTGTACGCATATGGCCGATCTGGATTATGGTGAGCTGCGCCTGTATCCGGGTAATTATGATGAATATATGATCGCGGCTACGCAGGTGCGGGAAAAACTGTTGTCCGAAAATGCCAAGAAGAAAGGGCAGATTGCGGAATTACAGGCTTTTGTCAGCCGTTTTTCGGCCAATGCTTCCAAATCCGCACAGGCCACTTCGCGTGCCAAACAGATTGACAAGATCCAGCTGGATGAGGTGAAGCCATCGAGTCGCGTCAATCCGTTTATGCGTTTCATGCAGGATAAAAAGCTCTATCGCATTGCGCTGGAATTGAAGGGGGTAAGCAAGGGATTTGATGAACAGCCGTTGTTCGAGAATTTCGATCTGATGGTGCCGGTGGGCGAGCGCGTCGCTGTGATCGGCCCCAACGGTATCGGTAAAACCACGTTGTTGCGCTGTCTGGCCGGTGAGCTGGAGCCCGATACCGGTATCGTAAAATGGTCGGAAAATGTGAACATGGGTTATTATGCTCAGGATCATTCATCTGATTTTTTAGAAGATATCAGTCTGTTTAACTGGATGGCACAGTGGAAAAAAGAAGAACATGGTGAACAGGAGGTGCGGGGAAATCTGGGCCGCATGCTGTTTTCCCAGAATGAAATCAAAAAGTCGGTCAAAGCCCTGTCCGGCGGCGAACAGGGGCGCATGCTGTTCGGTAAATTTATGTTCCAAAACCCCAATGTGCTGCTGCTGGACGAGCCGACCAACCATATGGACATGGAGTTCATCGAATCCCTGAATACTGCGCTGGAACATTATCCGGGCACGTTGATTTTTGTCAGCCACGATCGTGAGTTTGTTGCTTCCATTGCCACGCACATTATCGAATTGACGGCAGACGGTATTGTGGATTACCACGGCACCTACGAGGAATACCTGAGCAGTCAGGGTGTTGTTTAAGCACGATTTATATAGTATTTTCATGCAGCCTGTGGACGATCCGGCAATAATAAAGCCCGCTCAACGGGAGGTATACATGGCAAAACCTGATGCATCCGAATTAAAAGAACGCGAACGCAAAAACTGGTCATCAGCTGCTGAAGGCTGGCGTCGGCGTGACGCCCTGTTGCGAAAGGGGGCAGCACCTGTCAGCGGGCGCATGCTTGAGCTATCCGGCATATCTACCGGTTCCAGGCTGCTGGATATTGCCTCGGGCACGGGAGAACCGGCGATATCGGCAGCACATATGGTTGGTGCGTCCGGCAGGGTTATCGGCACAGATCTGGTGGATGACATGCTTGCAGTTGCCCGTGAGAAAGTTGCAACAACGGATCTCGGAAATATTGAGTTTCGCTGCATGGATGCGGAAGCACTGGATTTTACGCCAGCTTCGTTTGATGCAGTGACCATTCGCTGGGGTCTGATGTTTATGCCCGAGCCGCAGAATTGTCTCGATGCCGTCTATAAGGCACTGAAGCAAAACGGGCGCATCAGCCTGGCTTGCTGGGCAGAGCCTGAGAAAAACCCTTTTGTGGCTGTGCTCATGAAAACATTGCGCAACTATATGGATATCCCTGTGCCGCCTCCCGGCACACCCGGTATTTTTGCTTTTGCAGATCCGGAGCGTTTGCGGGATACGCTCAAATCAGCAGGTTTCAGTAATATTGTATTGGAAGAAATGGTCATCGATGTCATCGAGGTTGATGACGGCCGCGCCTACTGGCAGGCGATATCGGATATGGCTGCACCGGTCATGGCGCTTGTCAGACAACTGGAAGAGTCGGCACGCCTGGAATATATTGATGAAGTAATCAAGACTGCAGATGCCATGAAACAGGGCGACACCCTGTGCATGAAGGGAACCACATGGATTGCTTCTGCCGACAAATGATTCAGCGCGTCCTTGAGCTGCTTCGAAACATGAAAGCTTCTGCGTATGCAGGGGCTTTTTCTTTTTCGCTCATTGAGGAGTTTACATTGTCGGGCTATCTTCCCCGCGTTGACTGACGGTGGCAGGAAGCAGAACATGCCATCCCCTAAAAAACATACCCGGAAAAAAAGGATTATAATCATGGCAAGAAAATTTAATTTCAGTGCTGGCCCGGCCATGTTGCCGACAGCCGTAATGGAGCGCGCGCAGCAGGAAATGCTGGATTGGAATGGCTCGGGAATGTCGGTCATGGAAATGA
>CAZBEN010000083.1:0-4479 GCA_964490955.1 uncultured Zetaproteobacteria bacterium
GAACTGCAACTGAAGCGGATGTTTACGCGTCAGCGCGCCTCGGCAGCTATAGGCAGGGATGCAGTGATGCATCGACTATGGAATAATATGCCGCTGTTGTTGCTCAGGGCCATGGATGCGGGTGATGCCCTGGTTCGTCAGATTGACGACGGGTTGGAAAAAAGAGCTCGGGTAGGTGCGATATCGGTACTGACAAACATCCCGTCCAGACAATGGCTGGGTGAGATGTGTGGACGAGAGAATGTTGCTGTTGTGGCGATAGATGCTGCGGGCGTAGCTGCAGCATCAGCAAATAGATTGAATGTATATTGTATTTGGTTGGTAAGAATAACCGGATACATAAAAGGCACAGAAAGATGATGGCATCGGTAACACACCATCAATCAAAGGTATCAGGGTAATAAGAACAGATGGCAAAACGTATTCTAGATTTGGCAAAAGAACTGGGCGTAGATGCTGCTGAAATTCAGCGCATCGCAGTACGCTGCAATGTGGCTGTGAGTGGCCCGACCAGCACACTGGATACGGATGACCAGAAAAAAATTCGTAGCGTCATCAAATCTTCGGCTAGCTCAGATGCTAAAAAGTCTGGCGGTAAAACATTGACACTGAATCGACCGATGGTGGCCGGGCAGGCGCGCAGCGGAGCCCAGGTAGAAGGACGGGGAAGGACTGTAGAAGTGGCAGTTCGTCGCCGGCATGTGCAGCATGTTGCAAAACAACCGGCACCGACATCTGTGGATGGCGGTACGGCAACACCTGTTGTAGAAACCCCCGCAAAATCAATGACACCTGCTCAACGTGCAGCGGCAGCTATTGACAAGAAGAAGCTGGATTTAGCAAAAGCCGAGCAGGAGAAGTCTGCAATGCGGTCTACGGCTAAGCCTGCAGCAACGGCGCCTTCAACATCGAAAGCGCCAGTTAAAAAAGCTGGTGAGGCGGCAAGGCGAGCTGCGGTTGCGGTTTCCATGAAGACAGCTGCCAGGCAGCCTGCTTCTAATCGTCCGGTCTCCAAGCAATCAGCTACAGACAGATCTGGTGGAAGGCCAGCATCAGGTGCCGGACGGGGCCCAGCCAAGCCTGCGCACAAAGGCCCACGTACAACAATACGGCGTGGTTTGACGCCGGCTCAGATAGCGGCTATGAAAGCACCGAAATCAACAGTGAAGCAGATTGAAAAAAAGATTTCAGAGGATCGTGCTGCACAGCGTAGAAGCAGCAATCGCCCACAGCAGCGACCGGACAATCGGCTTGGTACGAATGCCGGTGCTGGCCAGGTCGGTACACGACGTTCACCTTCGGTAGCAGTGGCGCCAGGCGCAGGTGCACCTCCACCAGCTGGAGCGCAGCCTCGTCGTCGAGGACCGGGCGGCGCACGCCCTCAGCGCCGTTTATCTCCGGCAGAAAAAGCAGCACGCCGTGCATATGCAGCCAAGCGACACGAGATTTTGTCGCCTGAAGAGGAAGAACGCCAAGCCAGATTAGCGCGCGGTAGCGGCTCCAAACGATTCAGCAGTTTAATTGGTAAAGATGATGAAGCTTTTGTGGTCCGTACGGTGGAATTCACTGATCCGATTCTGGTGTCTGAACTGGCCAGTCGCATGGCTATCAAGAGTTCTGAAGTGGTCAAGAAACTGTTTGAAATGGGTAATCCAACCACTGTCAATGAATCTGTTGATGGCGATACTGCGGCACTGATTATTGAAGAATTCGGTCACACGCCCAAGTTAATTAACGCAGCCGCCGTTGAAGATGTGCTGGTGGAAAATGTATTGGAAGACGATGAAGCTGATCTGGAACCGCGTCCGCCGGTCGTAGTGGTCATGGGGCACGTCGATCACGGCAAGACCTCGATTCTTGATGCTCTGCGTAAAGCCAATGTGGCTGAAGGAGAAGCTGGCGGTATTACCCAACATATCGGCGCCTATATGGTGAAACTCGAAAGCAATGAACGTGTTGTATTTATTGATACGCCGGGTCATGAAGCTTTTACCGGCTTGCGTGCCCGGGGTGCAAGCATGACCGATGTGGCGGTGCTGGTGGTTGCTGCTGATGACGGTGTCATGCCGCAGACAGTTGAAGCTTTGAATCATGCTCGTGCCGCCAAGGTGCCGATGATTGTGGCAGTCAACAAGATGGATAAAGAGGGTGCTGATCCCGAGAAGGTGATGCGTCAGCTGGCAGAACATGAAGTAGTGCCGGAAGACTGGGGCGGCGATACGATTTTCGTTCAGGTATCGGCGCATACCGGGCAGGGGCTGGATGATTTGCTGGAAATGCTGGCACTGCAGACTGAAATTCTGGAATTGAAAGCCAATCCGAAACGTCGGGGCAAGGGTATTGTGGTTGAATCGCGGCTTGACAAAGGGCGTGGTCCTGTGGCGACCGTATTGGTGCAAAATGGTACCTTCCATCAGGGTGATACCGTGGTGGTAGGCTCGGCAACCGGGCGCTTGCGCGCTATTATTGATGAAAATGCCATACAGCATCGTACTGCAGGGCCATCTATTCCGTTTGAACTTCTCGGACTCGATTCCGTGCCCGAGGCAGGCCAGGAGATTTTCTCAGTCGAAAATGAAAAGCAGGCGCGCGATATTGTTCGTTACCGTAAAGACAAAGAGCGTGAACTCGGTGCAGAGGCCCAGAAACGGGCAAGTCTCGATGAGTTGTTTGCCAATATGCAAAGCGGCATCAAGGAAGTACCTGTATTGATCAAGGGTGATGTGACCGGCTCTGTTGAAGCGATGGCCGAATCGCTGGTCAAGGCCGGCACCGATGAAGTGAAGGTAAAAATCGTACACAAGGCAATCGGTGGCATTACCGAGTCCGACGTCATGCTGGCATCGGCATCCAACGCTATTATTATCGGCTTTAATGTTCGCCCCGAATCCAAGGCCAAGAAAGTGGCCGAAGCTGAAGGTGTGGATATCCGCTTCTACAAGGTGATTTATGATGCTATTGATGAAGTGAAAGCGGCCATGGCCGGTGTATTGTCACCGGATGAAGTGGAGAAGGTTACCGGTTCTGCCGAAGTGCGCGAAGTATTCCAGGCACCGAAGGTGGGTGCTGTAGCCGGTTGTTATATGACCGACGGATTCGTGACGCGTGGTTCGCATGTGCGTGTATTGCGCGATGGTGTGCTGATGTACGATGGTGTGCTGGCATCGTTGCGTCGATTCAAGGATGATGTGAAAGAAGTGAAGTCCGGTTATGAATGCGGTATGAGTGTCGAAAAATTCAATGATATTAAAGAGGGCGATACCTTCGAATTTTATGTAATTGAAGAAGTAGCGGCCACTCTCTGATTATCGTGAAGATGCTTTGTAATGCGTGTTAATCCTGCAGGCCAGCAGCGATTTCTTACTGACATACAACGGTTGCTTTCGACATTGTTGCTGCGCGATGTTGCAGACCCGCGATTTCACGGCGTCAGCATTACCCGGGTGGAGGCATCCGGTCGTCAGTTGTTGAAAATATGGGTCTATCACAACGGTGAAAGCGACCCGGATGTTTGTCTGCAGGCACTTAATCGTATGGCTCCACACTTTGAGCATGAACTGCGCCGTGCACTGACCAAGCGACGACTTCCGAAAATCCAGTTCTACTGGGATACCGTCTTTGAGAAATCAGGCGATGTATTGCAGATGCTGAGAAACCTGGAAAGACCATGAGTACATCCATACTAGCCCCTATACAGCCCCTGATCAGCGATGTGGACTGGCATCCGGTAATTGACGCCATTGAACAGGCTGGTCGGATCATTTTAATCACCCACTGTAATCCTGATGGGGATGGTATCGGCGCCCAGCAGGCGCTGTATGATTTCCTTTCTGCGACAGGGAAACAGGTAAGCATGCATAACCGGGATGGTGTTCCGCGTATCTATCGTTTTCTGGAGCACGCCGACCAGGTCGGGCAAGGCGACTGGAGCGGCACACAGACTGCTGATCTGATTATCGCTTTGGATTGCGGTGCATTAGGGCGTCTGGGGATGCCCGAATCATTCTTCGCCGGGGCGACCCTTCTGAATATCGACCACCACGCCAGCAATAAGCGATTCGGCGATATCAATCTGGTGGAAGCACGGTACTGCGCAACCGGGGCCATGATCTTCGACCTGATGCAGGCCATGCAGGCTCCGCTTACGGCCGCCAGTGCAACGGCAATCTATACGGCTGTAATGACTGATACGGCCAGCTTTCGGCTGGCCAGTGCCACACCTGCAGTGTATCGCATGGCGGCTTCCCTGATAGAGGCTGGGGCCAAACCGTGGCCGACTACAGTGCATGTGTACGAAAGCCGTTCACTGGCTGGCATGCAGATGATGACCGCCTGTCTTTTGACGCTGGAAATCAAAAATGATGGTCGCTCGGCATGGATTTATGTCAATCAGGATATTTATAGACAGACAGGTGCGGATGTTGAAGATACCGAAGGTTTGATTGATTATGCGCGCAGTATCGATGGCGTGGAAGTGGC
>CAZBEN010000084.1:0-4405 GCA_964490955.1 uncultured Zetaproteobacteria bacterium
ATTGCGCTGAAAGCCAGCGAGCGCTCAAGGTTGGCGGCCAGGGCAGTTGATGTTCTATAATACTAACGTTTACCCTGTGCATGTTCGGGTTGAAACCCTTCAGATAAAAAAACAGGTGTTGCCAGCTTGTCAGCGTATAAAAAAAGAGCCCCTGAATAACAGGGGCTCTTTAGTGATTCTATTATGACTGTTCAGAATGTTCTGAAAAAGCCAGTTTTTTAACCGAATAACCGGAAGTGTGCGGATGAAGCCATCAGCAACAACATTGGAATGGACAGAATGGTGTTGGTGCGTGATGCAATCAGAGCACGTTTGCCAACTGATGCTTTTTCTTCAGCAGTGGCTTCAACAATACCCAGAACCTTCTTTTGCGCTGGCCAGATGATGAACCAGACATTGAACCACATGATGATACCGAACAGGCCGCCAATGCGGATGTCCCAGCCGGCAGCGCCGGAATTCATCAGATCCATGTACAGCATGATGCCGAAGATCAGGGTGAGCATTGCGCCCCAACGGAACCACCACAATACGCGGCGAACAATGCTGTTTTCCTTGAACAGGTCAGCCTTGGTTTCAGCGGAAACGCCACCCAGTGAAGGGACCTGACAGAAGTTCAGATAGTATAACAGGCCAATCCAGGTGATGCCGGCCAGAAAATGTCCCCAGCGAGCCAGTTCGTGTACGGTTGGCATATTGCCGTTTGAGGCGCCGATACCGATAAACACCGCTGCCAGCACAAAACCTGTAATTAGTGCGAGTTTATGATCTGTAAAGATTTTCATGATTTTTATATCTCCATTTGAGGTTTTCTTCAACCCCGGTTTAATTTGGGCGGAATATTACTTGAATGTAACACTCGGGTAATCGACATGCAAATTGTGGTTTTTCCAGGTCTGATTTCATTCAGTTGAGCAGACCAGTTCTTCTTCAACTTTACCGGTTTCGATCTCATCGATAATTTTCAGGTAGTGTTCGTTTACCGGGCAACCGCAGCTATGTTGGTTGGTTGCATGTAGACGAGCCTGTTCGATGTGCCATTGCGCAACTTTCAAATGCTGATCAACGTTCATATTACTGTCCTCTTGGTTTAAAATTCGATCGGGGGAATGATTTAAGATGGGTGACAAGCTAGCAGCAGACGCTGAAAAATAAAATGCACAGTCAATGGGTTTTGCATATGCATACCAGTGTAGTGTTATATCCAGACACCTGTTTCTCCGGGCTCTGTTCATGCTAATGTGTGGGCAAAGCTTTTACGATTGTATTTTCCTGCTTGCAGTTGTGCCTGATATGGAATACCAATGGCGAATTAGCCAGAGTGTCCTACTTGTAGGAGGTGAGATGACTGAGCAGCAGAAACTGAAATGGCAGCCGGGTAAGAGGGATTTGTTGTTCTTTGGCATTATTGCCATCGTTGTCTTGGCGCTGGTGCTGGGTTCTAGCGAGCGTAAAACCAAACCGGTTCCGGACGATGAGACGCATCGCAGTGCAACCAGCAGGGATGCATGCATGACATGTCATGGCAGTGATGGTGTTTCTCCACAGCCGAAAGGGCATATTAAAGGTGGTCAGTGTTTCCAGTGCCATCAACAACCAAAAGGATGGGCAGGAGTAAGATGAAACGCGTTGGTATAAGCGTCAAACCGAATGATGCCCGTGCCTTTGCCTTGCTGTGCGATTTACATGGCTGGCTGGTTGAGAAAGGTCTTGCTGTATTCGTCGACCAGAGCCTGTCGACTGATGCCCGTTGTCCCGTTAACTGCGAACAGCTAAAGGTTGCCGAAATGCCCGATGGGGTTGATCTGATGATTGTGCTGGGGGGTGATGGTACACTGCTACACACTGCACGCTGTTTTATTGGTTCCGATACACCGATACTGGGCATTAATCTGGGTCGCGTTGGCTTTCTCACCGATGCACCGGTTGGTAATATGTTTGAAGTCGTTGAACAGATTCTGGCGGGCCATTTGGAAACTACGCAACATTTTTCACTAAGTGTCGAAGTATGGCGTAATGGACAGAAAGTGGCCGAGGGCAGTGCCATGAATGATGTGGTGCTGGAACGTAGTGCGGTGCCGCGCATGATCGGCTTTGAGATGACGGTGCAGGATCACTTTGTATTCCGTATGCGTGGCGATGGCCTGATTCTGGCGACGCCGGCAGGTTCTACTGCTTATGCATTGTCATCGGGCGGACCGATTGTGCATCAATCTGTGAATGCCATTAGTGTTGTGCCTGTGTGCCCGCATTCGCTGTCCAACCGTCCGATTGTGGTACCTGCGGATGATGGCATTGAACTGAAACTGGTAGAGTCCCGCTTTGGTGCAGCTTTGAATCTGGATGGCGAAGAGTTGTTGCAATTACAGCAAGGTGATCATGTGGTTGTGCGGAAAAACGGCGTTATTTCGCTGGTTTATTTGCCGGGTAGAAACTATTTCGACGTACTTAGAAGTAAGTTGCACTGGGCCGGGCAGCTTGAAGTCGATTGATTGAAATCACATAGATAAAACAAGAGATGATGAAATAACTGATGCTGGTTTCACTTACTGTTAAACAATTTGCACTTATCGAACAGGTTCATCTTGAACTTGATGCTGGCATGACTGTTTTTACAGGTGAAACCGGAGCCGGAAAATCCATGCTTTGTGGTGCACTGGCTGCCGTGTTTGGTGCTCGCGCCAGTGCTGACTGGGTGCGTCACGGTGCACAAAAGGCCGAAGTCACTGCGGTTTGGGAAGGTATTGATATGCGCATCGATGCCTTGCTTGAAGCTGGTGATGTCGAGTGTGAGGAGACATTGATTCTAAGGCGGACCATCACCCGTGACGGGCGCTCCCGTTCCTATGTCAATGGTGTTCCGGTCACTCTGAAAATGTTGCAGCATATCGGTGAAATTTGTCTGGATATGCATGGTCAGCATGAGCATCAGGCACTGATGCAGCCCTCGGTGCAACGACAGTTACTGGATGCATCTGTGCCGGAATCGCTGTTGCATGATATAAAGGTTTCCTTTGATTCATGGCAAATGCTCCAGTCCCGGTTGCAGGCACTCAATCATGAACATGGTGAAACCGAGCAGCAGGCCATCTGGATGCGCGAGGAGCTGGCCAGACTGGAAGAGCTGGAAATATCTGAGAACCTGGCTGATTCGCTGCAAAGCAAGGTTGATGCCGGTCGCCATCATGCCCGGATTCAGCAATCGGCAGCCGAAGCATTGCTGTTGCTCGATGAGGCTGAGCCATCGTTGCGGGATATGCTTGCCAGAGCGGATTATGCCGTATCGGTAGCTGAAGGTTTTCATGAAGGTTTGCATCGCAGTCGGCAACTGTTGGGTCAGATGGATGCGTTGCTTGGCGAGGTGACACCGGAACTGCGCAGTGTTTTGGATAATCCGTTTGACGAGATGGGTTTGCAGCAATCAGAGCAGCGATTAATGACATTGCATGAGGCCATGCGTCGGCATGATTGTGATGAAAACGGCTTGCTGGAATTAATGGATGTTTGGCGTGAACGACTGGGTAAACTCGATACGGCTGGCTGGGATGAGGTTTCGTTGACGCAAGCAATGGAGAAGTCGCGTGACAGCTATCGCCAATGTGCCATGGCTTTGAGTAAAGCACGTAAATTGAGCAGCGAGAAACTGGCTGGTCTGTTACGCCCGTTTCTGGATCGCCTGGCACTGGCGGGTATGCAGGTATGTTTCGATGTGCTGACTGAAAAAAATGAATCCGACTGGGGCCCATACGGCTGGGATCGGGTCGGTATAAAAATCATGTCCAATCCGGGTGAGCCGTGGCGCGATTTGGCTGCTGTCGCATCCGGTGGAGAACTCTCACGTTTGGTGCTGGCACTCAAAGGTTGCGGAGCATTGGCCGGAATGCCACATATTGCCGTGTTTGATGAAGTGGATACAGGTATTGGCGGTGAGACGGCCTGGTGTGTGGGCGAACTGCTGGCCCAGATGGGCAAGGAACGGCAAGTGCTGGTGATTTCACATCTTCCGCAGGTCGCATCATGTGCAGATCATCAGATAGTAATTTGCAAAAGCGAAAAAGAGGGGCGTACCATTACAGGCCTGGAGCCGGTCGAAGATCAGTCACGACAAGCTGAAATTGCCCGTATGCTGGGAGGGGTCGGAGAATCGCTTCAACATGCGCGGGATATGCTGATTCGTGGTCGGGGTGCTGCGTTGTTATGAGGCATCTGACATGAGCCACCAAATTTGTATTCGTAGCGCAGTCGTGGATGATGTGGAAACAATTTATCAGTTGCTGAAGCCATTCGTAAAAGACAGTATTATTTTACAGCGGGATAGGGACAACATCTTTCAGCATTTACAGGAATTCCTGGTTGCTGAATACGATGGAACACTGGCTGGTGTGGTCTGTGCGCATATTTATGG
>CAZBEN010000085.1:0-4372 GCA_964490955.1 uncultured Zetaproteobacteria bacterium
CTGGCGCAACATATTGCGCGCGGCATGTTCGGTGTGATTATTATTGACCCCAAACGCTATAGCAAAACCTATCCAAAGCCGGATCGGGAATATGTGCTGGTGCAATCCCAGTATTTTCCCGATGCTGAAAATGTTGTGGATATGGTTGCAAACACAGGTTGGACGCATGCCCTGATTAACGGGAAACCATTCAATTACGATCCGATCCATGATGGCCGTGCCACCAGAGCGCTGATGTCCAAACCGGGTGAGCGGGTGCGCATTTTCTTTGTCAATGCGAATATCAATATGCCCGTTTCATTCCACCCGGTGGCGGGCATATGGGATCGTGTGTTCGTCAACGGCAGTCCGGATAACGTATTATATAATATCCAGACTTACGGTGTTCCCGTTGCCGGTGCGAGTACCTTTGATCTGGTATCCCCGGCGGATCGCAGCACCAATAATGCTCTGATGGATCACACCATGAGCGCAGCCATGCGTGGCGCATCCACATTGTTGATAAACACCCCGGGAGCTGATCCCAGAATGGGTAAAGGCGACAACATCCTGATTCGATAATCAGTGCTTTGTATTCATCCAGGAGGGGTATCTTGTGTCTCTCTTTTTACACCAAAGGGGTCATTCGACTTATGGCGAAATAATGATTTTCTGATATGGCTCGTGTCACACCGATGCCATGTGGTTGCAACGATCATGTCATAATTCTCAATCAGTATTTAGGCATCCTGTATCAGGAGCTGTTATGCTGAATGTAGACCAACTGATCGAACAACGTTTCCCTGATTTTGACAAAAAACCGCCCTTGCTTAAACGGTCGCTCAGAGCCGCGCTCAGATTGCTTTTTCACGAACGCGAGCAACAACGATTCCAGCAACAATATCCGCACCTCAAAGGCATGGATTTCGTCGATCAGTTGTTGGAATACTTCGATTTCGGCTACACAGTTCAAGCGCGAGAAATCGAACGTATCCCCAGTCACGGGCGGGTGGTGGTGATTGCCAATCATCCGATCGGAACGCTCGATGCGGCGGTGTTGCTTAAAATGGTCAGCCAGGTGCGCAACGACGTAAAAGCCATGACCAATCAATTGCTGTCCAGCGTGGAGCCGTTGCAGTCCTTGTTGTTGCCGGTGGATAATATGGATGGGAAAACCACGCGGGATCAACTTAGAGCCGTCTACCGGCATCTGGAGAACGAAGGTGTGGTGATTATTTTCCCGGCTGGTGAGGTGTCACGCCTTGGGCCGTCCGGTATTCGGGACGGTCGCTGGAATAATGGTTTTCTGCGCATCGCAACCGCTACGCGTTCGCCGGTGCTCCCGGTACACGTGAACGGGCGCAATTCGATGTTTTTCTATGCTTTATCGCTGTTGGCTAAACCGTTATCGACACTGTGGCTGGTTCGTGAGATGTACAAGCAGGCAAAGCGCTCGGTGTCTATTTCCATTGGGGAAATCATTCCCTTTGAAAGCTATCAGGGGGTGCAACTGCCATTCCGGGCCAGAGTAAAACTATTTCAGAAACACGTTTATAGAATCGGCAATTGCAAAAGTCCAATGTATGAGACCTGTGCTCCGATTGCGCATCCTGAACCGCGTCATTTACTGCGCCAGGAAGTTCAGCGTTGCCAGTTGCTGGGTGAAACTCAGGACGGCAAAAAGATTTATCTGTCCCCGTTTCATCCCGACAGTTGCCTGATGCGGGAAATCGGCCGTTTGCGGGAAATCGCCTTTCGTGCTGCCGGTGAAGGCACAGGAAGCCGTCGCGATGTGGATGGCTATGATCGCCACTGTTTTCAACTGGTGTTGTGGGACGAAGCCGAACTGGAGATAGTCGGTGCCTATCGTCTCTGTACTACCTCAGGCAGGAAAGCTTCAGATTCAACCAGTGATGACGGTCTACTGTATTCGCAAACCCTGTTCAAATTTTCCGATGGCATGGATGACATTTTGAAGCATGGTCTTGAGTTGGGACGCAGTTTTGTGCAACCGCGTTATTGGGGGCGTCGCAGCCTGGATTATTTGTGGTATGGCATCGGTGCATTTTTGCGCAGCAATCCGGAATTCCGTTATTTGCTCGGCCCAGTTTCTATCAGTGACAGTTATCCGCTGGCAGCCAAGGATATGCTGGTTTACTTTTACCAGCTGTATTTTGGAGACATGAATGGCCTGGTACAGGCATCCATGCCATACCATTTGACTGAGGAAAAGCGTCTGGAATTGTCGGAACATTTTTCCGGCAAAGATTACAAATACGACTTCATGCATCTCAAAGGCAGCCTCAAACATATGGGGTGCTCCGTGCCGACTCTGTACAAACAATACACGGAAATATGCAAGTCGGACGGCGTACATTTTCTCGATTTCAATATTGATCCTGATTTCGCCAATTGCGTGGATGGTCTGGTTGTTGTTGATCTGACCCGATTGAAAGACAAAACCAGGCAACGGTATATTGAAAATAGCAGGCAGGAAATTTCTTGAGGGTGTTCTGAAAACGCAGCAGTATTCATGAATAGTCCGGTTTAAAACCATTGCTTTATAGCGTATGAGCCGGCGCATCGTTACACTGCCGCGCCAATGAGTAAGTTTAATCAATCCCACATCCGCAATTTTTCCATTATTGCCCACATCGATCACGGTAAGTCCACTCTGGCTGATCGTTTGATTGAGGTGACCGGAGCGCTCTCCGAGCGTGAGATGAAAACCAATCAGGTGCTCGATTCGATGGAACTCGAACAGGAGCGCGGTATCACCATCAAATCACAGACGGCGACGCTGACTTATACTGCAGCCAATGGTGAAACCTATCAGCTCAATTTGATTGATACGCCCGGCCATGTCGATTTCACTTACGAGGTTTCCCGTTCCTTGCAGGCTTGTGAGGGTGCGCTGCTGATTGTCGATGCGGCTCAGGGCGTGGAGGCGCAGACACTGGCCAATGTTTACCTAGCTATGGATAATGATCTCGAAATCATTCCGGTAATTAATAAAATCGATCTGCCCAGTGCCGATATCGAGGAAGCCAAACGCCAGATTGAGGAAGTGGTCGGGCTGGATGCTTCCAGTGCGATTCCGGTATCGGCCAAGACCGGCGTGGGTATTACCGATGTGTTGGAGGCTATTGTCGAGCATGTGCCAGCGCCGGAGAACCGGGACGACAAGCCACTGCGGGCACTGGTTGTGGATTCCTGGTTTGATGCCTATGTCGGTGCCATGGCGCTGGTGCGTGTTGTCGATGGCGTATTGAAAAAGGGTGCGCGTTTTCGCCTGATGTCGATGCCGACAGCAGCCAGTTACGAAGTACAGGATGTCGGTTATTTTGTGCCTGCCCCGTTTTCAGCACCGCAACTGGCTTCCGGGGCGGTGGGCTATTTGACCGGAGGTATCAAGACACTGGCCGATTTGAAGGTGGGTGATACTGTCACTACACTGAAAAACGGAGCAAGTGAAGCATTGCCGGGTTACCGCGAACCAAAACCGATGGTATTTTCCGGCCTCTATCCGGTCGATTCCGCCGATTACAATGATTTAAGGGATTCGCTTGAAAAACTTAATATGAATGATCCGGCTTTTACCTTTGAGCCGGAGAACTCCTCGGCGCTGGGGCTGGGATTCCGTTGCGGGTTTCTGGGCATGCTGCATATGGAAATTGTACAGGAGCGGCTGGAGCGCGAATATGATCTCGATCTGATTACCACAGCCCCCAGTGTGATTTACCGGATTCATAAAACTGATGGTGAGGTGATTGAAATATCCAATCCAAGCGAGTTCCCTGAGTCGCAAACGATTGAAAGCGTTGAGGAACCGACGGTGATCGCCAATATATTTACACCGGAAGAGTTTGTCGGAGCGATGATGAAACTGTGCCAGGAGCGGCGCGGGATGCAGCAGGATATGAAGTTTATCGGGCAGGGGAGGGTGATGCTGAGTTATCGTTTGCCTCTGGCCGAGATGGTGATCGATTTTTATGATCGTCTGAAATCAGTATCTCGCGGTTATGCCTCGATGGATTATGAACTGTCTGATTTCTCTGCCGATGATGTGGTCAAGCTTGATGTGCTGGTACATGCCGAGCCGGTCGATGCGCTCTCTTTGATTGTACATCGCTCGATTGCTGAAACGCGCGGACGTGAACTGGTCAAGAAACTGCGCCAGCTCATTCCACGACAACAATTTGATGTTCCCTTGCAGGCAGCCATTGGTGGCCGTATCTTGGCTCGCGAGACCATCAAGGCGGTACGCAAGAATGTGACTGCCAAATGTTATGGCGGAGACATTACCCGCAAACGCAAGCTGCTGGAGAAACAGAAGGCGGGCAAAAAACGTATGAAATCGATCGGTAACGTGGAAGTGCCGCAGGAGGCATTT
>CAZBEN010000086.1:0-4359 GCA_964490955.1 uncultured Zetaproteobacteria bacterium
ATGTTGAGATGCCGACAGCAGAGGATCTTCATTCTCAGCGTATGCATCACACCAACATCAATATTGAGGATGACGATATCAAGCTTCCGAAGAAATAAAGGTTCGGACGATTATGACTCAGATGGAGACATCACGACCTCTCAGGATCGGTGACTGCTTACTGGAAAAGAAGCTGATCACCGAAGACCAGTTGGCCGAAGCTCTTTCCTTACAGAAAGAGCAAGGCCTGCGGGTTGGGGAAGTCGTGCTGGCCAAGGGCTGGATTACAGCCCTTGAATTCTACGATGCACTGACCGATCATTTCAGGAAAGGGCGCATTGGTGATTTGCTGGTTCAAAACGGCCTGATCAGCGACGCCAGGCTTGAAGAAGCTATTACTATTCAGAAGCAGTGGGGAACCCGACTGGGCGATATCATTATCTCCAAAGGTTGGGTGCGTCCTTATCTATTTTATAAAGTACTGGCTGATCATTTTGGCAAGCCTTTTGTGAATTTGATAGATGAACAACCGGACAAGGCGTTGGTTCGCCAGGAGTACTATCATACGTATTCTGAAAACCTGTTTATACCCTGGCGTAAAGAAGGTGGTCTAACGAAGGTCGCTGTGGCTGATCTCGATGGAAAGGTGATGCAGGCAATCGAGAAGGTTGTCGATGGTCCTGTAGATTTTGTTGTGACTTCAAAATTCGATATTGTCTGGACGTTACAGAATTACGGAGATGCATTTTTCAGCGAAAAATCAGTTCATGAGCTGAGGAATGATCAACCACAATATTCAGCGAGCCAGGTATTCAGTATGGGGCAACTTGTTTTTGTCTTTATACTGATGACGGTTACAATGGCTGGCTTGGCGATGTGGCCGATTGCAACGTTGATTGCTATCAATGTGTTTATTTCGGTATTTATGATTCTCAATTTTGGCTTGCGTGTGTTGTTTACATGGATCGGTGGGGACAGAAAATTTGATAATCTGGTAACCGATGCAGAGGTAGAGGCTGCTCGTGATGTTGATTTACCGACGTATACAATCCTTGTGCCAATGTACAAGGAGTCTGAATCACTACCTCACCTTGCTGAGGCACTCAGGAATCTGGATTATCCGATGTCCAAGCTGGATATCAAGATTATCCTTGAAGAAGATGACGATGAAACGATCGAGACAGCAAAATCTCTGGGTCTCGAGGGGATTTTCGAAATCATCAGGGTTCCGGATTCATTACCGAAAACCAAGCCCAAGGCGTGTAACTATGCGTTAAACTTTGCAAGAGGCGAACTCATCACTATTTATGATGGCGAAGATGCGCCCGAAGCAGATCAATTAAAGAAAGTTGTACTGGCCTTCAGGAAGGCGCCTTCGAACACTGCGGTGATTCAGGCTCGATTGAATTATTTCAATGCAACCGAGAACTGGTTAACCCGTATGTTTACCATGGAGTATTCCCTCTGGTTTGACTTTTACCTTCCTGCCCTGGATGCACTGAAGATCCCGATCCCTCTGGGAGGCACATCCAATCACTTTAAAATGGATGTGCTTAGAGAGTTGCAGGGCTGGGATCCCTATAATGTAACCGAAGATGCCGACCTTGGTGTTCGACTGACACAGAAAGAGTATCGCGTAGGCGTTGTGAATTCGACAACCTACGAAGAGGCTAATAAAGATTTGCACAACTGGATCAGACAGCGTTCCCGCTGGCTGAAAGGGTATATGCAGACCTACCTTGTGCATATGCGCAGGCCGTTGCGCTTTTACAAGACGCTTGGGCATGTCGGGTTCTGGGGTTTCCAGTTCTTTATCGGTGGAACCATTATCAGTGTTCTGGTGATGCCGTTCCTGGTGCTACTGTTTGTTATCTGGCTGGTTACTCAGACAGCTATGTTCGACGCGATATACCCGGCGGCGCTGTTGTATATTAATCTGGTTAACTTGCTTCTGGGTAATGCTTTTCTGGTTCATTTGTTTTTGCTGAGTGGTTTCAAACGTCATTACTATACGTTAATGCCATGGGCTGTAACAGTTCCGATTTACTGGATGCTCATGTCGTGGTCCGCTTTCAAAGGATTGTGGCAATTAATTTTCAACCCATTCTACTGGGAGAAGACACATCATGGCCTGACCAGCTTTACGACCACAAGTGAAGTGAGTGATGCTTCCCTGGAGCCCCGTACGGCAGGTGAAAACAGATGAAAGCCTATAGAGCTAACCTGAGAGGTCAGGAAAACCTCATTATTGTAATCATGACTGTTATTGCTTTGGCAGCATTGACATCATGGTTGTTGTCTCACGGCTTTATGTATGATGAGGCCATGGTACGCTGGGCAAAAGTTCTGGGCGTGCTTGGCTCTGAAGAAATCAGACTGGAGAATTTGAGCCTGCTTTATCCTCATCTGCCGCTGTATTCTCTGGTTCCATTCTATTATTTACCAGGCATGTCATTTGGTGCAGCTCCGTATTTTGTATCGGTCCTGTTTGTGTGCCTTCTGCTCGGTATTTTTCTCTATCATATTCGACAGGAAGAAGTGAATGCATTTAAACGGTTGTTGCTGGTGTTCCTGCTGGTTTTGCATCCCGCTTTTTTATGGGGGGGAACAAACGGAAGTCAGCTGGCCATGAGTATGGTGATGTTCTATCTGCTTTATCATGCCTGTCAGAGCATGATTGCCGAGCATGATGTTCGTTCTTATATTTCTCTTGGTATTATTCTTGCGGTCTTCTTTTTTGTTGACGGATCCGCGGTATTTCTGTTCGTTGCATTGCTGCCCATGCTTGCCGTTATTGCACCAAGAAGGCTGATGATGGCTTCGCCGGTCAGTATCTACTTTATTTTATCGGTTCCGTTTTTTATGTCTGTGTTTTCGTGGGCATGGCTTAACTGGGTTTTTGAAGGTGATTTCCTTCATTTTATTACTGATCCCAATTCATCCTATCTGGGTGGATATATGGAATTGTACAAATACCCATGGCTGATTGATTACGGAGGCAGATTTTTCCAGGCGATGATAGCTTCGTTTGGATACGCATTGATTGCTTATCCGATCATTATCTACTTCTTGCTGAGCACCTGGAATGAAGGTTCTCGCTTTAAGGCAAGTTTTGTATTGTTTGTCCATCCGGTTCTGGCGATTGCACTGGCAACGGATCAGTACTATCTGACCCACCCGATGGAAATACTGGTGCTGATTAATGCGGCCATCATGGCGGAAATCACATTTATCGAGATTGCACGCAAGCGCGTGTACTGGAGTGTTGTCGGTTTCCTTGTTGTGAGTCTTGCCGGAGGGTGGTGGATGTTTTTGGAAACCGCCAATCCGGACATGAATAACTGGGTTGATTCATTCAAAACAGAACGCGTTCTGGTTGAGGATACGGATGGGTCATTACGGCTCGGGCGCTGGTTGAGCGAGAATCGGATGGACACCCTGATCGACGAGCGCAGCGGGTATAGGGCTTTGGTTGCCCGTGGTGATGCTGTAGGCATGTTCCTTTCATACACCGGCCGGTTTAAAATTGCTCTGGATCATGCTTATCCTGTGATTGACCAGATTGTAATTCCTGATCCTGAGTCAGCCATCGGCAAAAAAGATCAAATCAGTCAACGTTATCCGAAGATGTATAAAGAAGGCCTGAAAGGTTACAAGTTGGTTTATTCGGATAATATCTGGCGAGTTTACAGGAAGGTTTGATGCCGGGGCTGGTATTTCTTTTGGGGGTACTGATTACCATCGGTGGCTGTTCGAGCAAGATTGAGGGCCCAATATCCTCATCGGATCAGGTTAGGCCGACTTTAAATGAGAACGTCACAAGACACATGCCAGGAAAGCACTCGTCATCTCGAGCGGTATTTAAAAAGGGAGGAAAATGGCGAGGGTTTAACGCATTACAAACCTCGAAAGTTGCATGGAATAATAAGGCTTCAAGGCAGTCATTGTTAAATATGATAGCCGTAGGCGCTAATTCGGTGGCTGTGATTGTGTTTTTAAAACAGAACGGGCCGAATTCAACAGATATTCGTGCTGCAAATAATGTCACACCGGGGCAGTTAATAGCTGCTATTGAAACCGCACACCAACTGGGCCTCAAGGTGGTGCTTAAACCACAAATTTTGGTGCGTGGATCATGGGCAGGAGCAATATCATTTAGCAATTCGAACCAAATGCAAAGCTGGTTTAAAAATTATTCTGCCCACTTGCTTCAGTACGCCAGGTTGTGCCAAAGGCTTGGTGTGGAGGCGCTTGTTATTGGAACAGAGCTTAAAGGTATTGCCAGAGATTTACCTTGGCTGGAATTGATCAGACAGTTGCGAAGAGAGTTTAGAGGGAAACTGACCTATGCTGCTCACAATGTGGACGGCGTGGAGAATT
>CAZBEN010000087.1:0-4298 GCA_964490955.1 uncultured Zetaproteobacteria bacterium
TGAGTTCATTGTCGCCAATACCGATGCACAGGCGATTGAACGCAATCATGCTGATAGCAAACTGCAGTTGGGTGCAGATATTACACGCGGGCTCGGCGCTGGCGCCAATCCGCAGATTGGCCGGGAAGCGGCTGAAGCTGAAAAGGATCGGTTGCGCGAATTTATGCAGGACACTGATATGGTTTTCATTACTGCAGGCATGGGTGGTGGAACGGGTACAGGAGCAGCACCGGTGATTGCTGAAGTTGCAAGAGATATGGGTGTTTTGACGGTGGCTGTGGTTACCAAACCATTCGGCTTTGAAGGAAAGCGGCGTATGCGTCAGGCTGATGCGGGTATTGCCGAACTACGTAAATATGTTGACACGCTGATCACCATTCCGAACCAGAAACTGATTGGTGCAGTGGGCAAAAATACCAGTATGCTGGAAGCTTTTCGCAAGGCTGATGATGTCTTGCTGCAGGCGGTGCGCGGAATTGCGGAGTTGATTACTCACACCGGTTACATGAATGTGGACTTTGCTGATGTAAAAGCGGTGATGAGCGAAACTCGCGGTGTGGCCATGATGGGGTCTGGTTTCGCCTCCGGCGACAGCCGTGCTATTGAAGCGGCGGAGCGCGCCATTTCTTCACCACTGCTTGAAGATATTGATATTCACGGCGCGCAGGGGATTCTGGTCAACGTGACCGGAAATGAGGAGATGACGCTGGCCGAATATGATGAGGCTGTCTCAATTATTCATAATATGGCAGATGAGGATGCCAACATTATCTGTGGCATGGTTTATGATCAGGATGCTGATGACAGTATCCGGGTCACAGTTGTCGCTACCGGTCTTTCCGGGGAAGCGGCATTGAGTCTTGCCAGTGTCGATCGGGAGCCTGTTTCTGCACCCCATATGCCAACTTTGAAACCGGTTGTTGCTGCAGAGGTGCAGAGTTTTCAGACCAAACAACCTGCAATGCACACAGGCCAGCAGCAGATGCAACCCCAGTCATTTGATCAGCCCGGGTTTAATGATGATGAATACGCTGTACCAACCTTTTTGCGGAGGCAGGCGGATTAAAGAGTCTCTGAATCAGTGTGTCCTGCGCTGATTCAGAGCAACCATTCCTTGAATTACGCGGATATTCTGAATTTTCAGGGTATTCTTAAAGGAAAAAATAAAAGTATGGTAGCAAGTGTTTGACACGTGTATACCATTGAAAAGGTATGACGTTTTGTTTTTATGGTCTTTTGTGGCAGTCTTGCGCGCTGTTTACAGTGTGTCGGAATAAAACCCATTGCAGGCTTGCATGAATCACGGAGCAGGTAGTGTATTTGCAACGTCGACCGCTTCGAAACTGGAGCGCCAATCATTTGCTTTGCGAGCCATTGGAAGGAGGCATTCATGATAGCACAGAGAACACTGGATCATTCGATTCGCTGTAGCGGTATTGGATTGCATTCAGGGCGTAAAATCGAACTTATTTTGCATCCAGCGGATGAAAATAGTGGCATCACCTTTTTCCGTTCTGATCTGGGCGTCGGATTTCCAGCCAGAGCTGAATATGTCACGGACACCCGTTTGTGCACGACTATCGGTAAGGGTGAAGCACAGATTTCAACTGTTGAACACTTGCTTTCAGCACTTGCAGGTCTTGGTGTCGATAATGCGAACGTTGAGGTTAGCGGTGCTGAAGTACCAATTATGGATGGCTCCTCTGCACCGTTTGTATTCCTGATTCAATGTGCCGGCATCCGTGAGCAGTCTGTGGCTAAAAATGTGCTGCGCATTCTTAAACGTGTGGAAGTGGAAGAAGGCAATAAACGCTGTGCCCTGTACCCTGCTGCCGGGTTCAAGATTTCCTATTTGCTGGATTATGATCACCCGTTACTGCGTCAACGCAAGGTCTCGGTGGATTTTTCCCGGCAGGCATACACGCGTGAAATTTCACGCGCCCGTACATTCGGCTTTTTGCATGAAGTCGAAGCTTTGCAGAAAGCGGGGTTGGCACTAGGCGGCTCATTGGAAAATGCTATTGTGCTCGATTCTCACCGCGTGGTAAATGAAGGTGGCCTTCGTTATGAAGATGAGTGTGTACGCCACAAGATTCTCGATACGCTGGGTGATTTATCGCTTTCAGGTTATCCGATTGTCGGCGCATTTGAAGGTGAACTGACCGGCCATGATATGAACCATAAACTTGTCACCACATTACTGGCTGACCCGACCAGTTATCGTATTGAGGAGTTACAGGCTGAAGAAGCTGCAGCTTCTGAAGGTGTTGGGCAGCCGCAAACTGCATAATCTCCTCCCTCTGTTGTACTTCTATCTTGTGTGTTCAGGCCGGCTTCATTGCTGGCCTGTTTTTTTGTGGGGCCAGTGCAACAGAGCTGGCTGAAAGTTGATGACCGAAGTTATTCGTAAAGGCAGAATAACTCATTATGATGGCTGAATCAGATGCATTGCAGAGTATCGAACGCGGCGTGACCAGATACTGGTTGCGTGTTGTCATAACAATTGCTGCTGCTTTGCTCACAGTGATGGCGCTGATATTTTCACTACTTCCCTATGCTGTTGAACAGGGGGGGGTTATCTGGCTGAAGCAACACGGTGTCAAAGATGCACGGATTGAAAATATTGATCTGAATCTGTTCAGTGGGGAAGTGGCTGTAGAAGGATTGCAGTCAGGTAACGGGCTGAATATCAAACAATTGAAGTTCGACTTCGACTGGTTGCCGTTATGGCATCGTGTAGTACATATTCGTTTTCTTGAGCTGAGTGAATCCAGTCTGAAATTATTGAAAGAGAATGGCTTATGGCGTGTCGAGGGGATTCTTCCCGAAACGGGCGATGCATTCGATTCAGAAGCGGCTCGATCCAGTGCGGATCCAGACGGTACAGATGATGGCAGTGATCGCTGGCTGCTAGTGGTTGATGATCTTATGCTGGATACGGTGGGTGTCACCCTGAAGAGCGGTTCGTTCGAATTGTCGTTGCCGGTAAAATCATTGCGTTTCTCGCTTTCCGGACTGAAACAGCAGGAACAAATGGTTGTTCACAGTTTTGAGCTTGGCAATACGGTGTTTTCAGGTTTTGGTTACAGTATTCATGCTACAGGTGCGAAGGTGGCCGGTGAGTTTACCTTCTCGGAATGGACAGAAGATGTCGTGGCATCAATCAAGGGCGATCAGATATCGATTGATTTGCAGGGACTCACAATCAATGGCAATAAAGACAAATTATTTGTTGCTGCGGGGAACGTGGCGCTGGATAATGTTATAATCCGAGGGCGTGATCACGTCAGTATTAAGTCGGCGAATATGGATAAAATTCACATCAAACAAGCGTTAAATGGGCAGGGTACATTGAAGCTGGCCAGCCTGAGGCTGTCCGGGATTGATGTCGGGCTGGACGATAAAGCCGCACTGTCGAAACTCGCGATGAAGAAAATCAACCTGAAACAGCTCCAGGCTTATGGTTTTGGTGAAGGGGATCAGTCCTTGAGCCTGTCAGATGCTCAAATGCGGGTTTTTGTTATGCCATCTATAGATCATATTCAGGTCCGGGCACTGGATATGGATGCTGTTGATATCAATCATGCCTTCAATAATCAGGGCACACTGCAGATGAAACATTTATCCGTCGAGGGAATCGATGCCGATTTGAAGGGCCCTGTTACCATAGCCAGCATAGGCCTGAAACAATTGCAAAGTGATAATCCGGGTGGTCGGCATCAGACTGTACAGCTTGCTGATGTAGCCTTGACCGGTATGGCAATCAGCCCGGGGAAAAGCCTCAAGATTATTGATTTACTGATGCAAAAAGCAGACCTGTCTGGGCCTGCCATAGGTCAGTCTGGTAGTAGGCAAGTGATGGGGGGCTTTGAACATGCCCGGCTGAAAGGATTTGCCATGAATGATGGTGAACCGGTTATATTCGAGATGCTTAAAATTGACGATATTCAACTGCCATCACATGGCAAAGGCACTCTGGGTTCAATTGCTTCACTACAGGCTGATGATGCCGTATTTGACCCGTCGGGGGTGTACCGGCTCAGGCAATTGAAGGTTGATCGTATGCAAGTACATTTGATCCGGCAGAAGAATACTCACCTGCTGTTGCCGAAGTGGTCAAATGAGAAACAAAAAGATGGCGGAACGATATCAAAATCGGTTCAGAAACAGACCGGAAAACAGGGTGAAAACAGGAATCGGCAGGTTGTGATTATTGATCATGCCGTAATTGGTGCCGGTAGCTGGATTGATTTCAGGGATGAATCCGTACTCCCTGCATTCAAAACCACATTGAAGAT
>CAZBEN010000088.1:0-4266 GCA_964490955.1 uncultured Zetaproteobacteria bacterium
CGTGAAAATGATGCTCAATCTTATCTGATGAAAGATATGCCACTTAGCCTCCCCATGCCCAGATAATGGCCAGCCACCAGATGCCGAAACCCGACATCACTACCAGCATGGCACCGATCAGGCTGACCCGCCAGCCAATGATCGGCACATAATCTTCGATCATCACTTTTAAACCCATATAGGCATGAATAATCAGTGCGATAATCAGAAGCGTATGCAACAGACGGGAAACAAAATGATCGATAATATCCAGTAATCCGAATTGATCGACCTGACCGGTATACACCATCACCAGCAGTGCCAGGGGGAGCGGAAGCAATACGGCCAGCACAACGGCAGACAAACGCTGCAAATACCAGTCTTTGAAACCACTGCGTGCCGAACCCGGATCCTTGACCAGCCTCATAACATCACCGCCAGCAAAACAGCACCAAAAAGCGCTGCACCAATCACGATGCGAGCAGACAGACGTAATACATTCCGGCTTTCGCACCAGCCGGCATCAATAGAAAGGAAACGAAGTCCATTGCAGAAATGATAAAACAAGGATATGGCCGCCAGCCACAGGGAAAGTTTACCCAGCCCTGAATGAAGCCATACCTGCACCTGTTCAAAATGATCAGGACTGCCGGTCATACCATGCAAAAGCCACAAATAGAGCGGCACGAACAAAACCAGAATTAAACCACTGGCTCGATGTGCCAGGCTGGCAATCATAGCCGGTTGCCAGCGGTAGATGGATAACCTTGGCGATAATGGCCGCATACGCTGTTCAGGCCGTTCGCTCATATTGGCAATCCTCCTTATCTATGTGTTGCAGACAGTTATCAGTCAACACTAGGTATGTTTATTGTGTCTTTCCACTCTGTTCGATACGTTGACGCATCTCCGCCACTACCTTGGCCAATTCGCCGGCCAGATACCAACTGCCATCTTCTCCGGCCTTGCCATGCAGGGCCACAGCTGCGGAAATAAGAATGCCCGGATCCGTTTCGCCATCATTTGCCCGAGCCAGTTGTGCGCCGATCATTCCAGCCAGTACATCGCCGGAACCGGCGATCGCCAGTTGTGCCGATCCGAAGGGGTTGAGATAAATATCCTGCTGCGGAGAAGCAACAAGGGTTTCCGAACCTTTCAGTACAACCCAGCAAGCATAGCGTGTGGTCAGATCAAGAATTGATTTCTTACGATCTTGCTGCACATCTTCGACGTTCACCCCCAGCAATCGAGCTGCTTCTCCAGGATGCGGCGTCATCACAGTCACCTGCTTTCTCGCTGCCAGTTTCTGTTGTAATGACTGACTGTCAGCGACAATATTCAGCGCATCGGCATCAATAACCATCGCCTTGTCTGATCCAACCATCAAGGACAACAACGAAGTCTGAGACCTGCCCCAGCCCGGTCCGATAACCACTGCATCGGCACCATGCCAGTCCGCTTTGGATTCGGGGTGCGCCATCACTTCCAGGTTGGCTGCGGCAATTATCGGCCAGACATCATCCGGGCAGACGATACTGGCAAGCCCAGTTCCGGCAGCATAGGCACCAAGACCAGCCAGTTGTGGAGCACCGGTAAAACCGACTGAACCCCCAAATATCCAGACATGTCCATAGCAGCCTTTATGTGATAACCGTTGCCGCTGAGGCCAGGCTACACTAAGAAAACAGTCATTTATCACACTGGCGCTGTTGACGCAGAAAGCATTATTATTACCTCGATCACATGATTGCACCCAAGCTTCACGGATAGATGTATTATCGACACCGATATCTGCAACATCCAGCAGTTCCCCGGTATAATCACGGCCTGAATTCAGCCAGTGTCCCCATTTGGTAGCAGCAACCGGCAAGGTAAAATCAGCGTTCACGGCAGCGCCCAGTACTGCCCCTGTATCCGGGCAAACACCACTGGCAATATCAACACTAAGCACCAGCCGGTCACTTTGATTGATCCGCTCAACCACCTCACGCATCTGCCCCTGTATAGGCCGGCTCAAACCGGTGCCAAAAACGGCGTCGACAACCACCACAGCTCTAAGCAACCAGCGATCAAGTTCTATAAGACAATGTTCAGAACAGGCTTCGCGTATTTTAGTGCCGGCATCGCGAGCTTTGTCGGCATGCGCTTTGGTGTGAGCTGTCAATGCATCAACAGGGACAAGCGTGACGACTGTAACCGGAATGCGCCGTTGCCTGAGAAAATATGCCGCTGCAAAACCATCACCGCCATTATTACCCGGGCCTGCAACGATGACGACGCGGCCATAATCCGGCATATGACTGAGCACAGCGATTGCAACTGCATGACCTGCACGTTCCATCAGGGTGAAGGCAGAGGTGCCGGCACTGATGCTCGACTGCTCGGCCAGTCGCATCTGGTCAGCAGTCAGAATGTGTATTTCATTCATTGCCCCCCCTTCCCTTGGTGTTCAGTGTGAACAGGCCCCTAACCCGGATTATTCATGAATAGTCCGGGTTAAACTCGCAATCTCACAAACTCCCTGTTATAGAGTATGATTGTCAACAAAAAAGCGCCCAGTGTATCGGCCACCCAGTCTGAATAACTGGCATCCCTTCCGGGTACAAACGACTGATGCCACTCATCTGTCATGCCATAAACTGAACAGAAAAATACAGCCAGTATTATCAGTAGATGTTTGTGTAAACGCTCTCGCCATGCCTGCCAGAATAAAAATGCCATCAACGCATAAGCTGCAGCGTGAATGAGCTTGTCCTGCATACGAAACAGATCGGGTAGCGGCAACATCGACTGATCGGACATGAGAAAAATCAGCAGGCAGTATACAGCCAGCATAACCGTCCAGATGAGAGGAGCTTGAGCTTGCATGCGGAGAGTATATCAACCCCACAGCATAAAGCGATAATACTACAGGGGAATTAGCCTCCAGAGCCGAACAAATATCGCGAGACCCTTACCAGATACCTGGAAAGATGCTATTCTACAGATATTGATGAAATAAAGGGAGGGATACGCCTTTATATGAACCATCGACACGCTATTCTGGTTATCGATGACCAGGCTGCGATTCGCGAAATTATCGCTGATCTGCTCATGGAATTTGAATTGGCAGATCGGGTCGAAGTGGCTCGGTCTATCAAAGAAGCACAGCTGGCGCTAATCAATCATAACTGGGATGCCGTTATCACTGATATGAGTCTGGGTGACGGCAATATCCTCGATGTGATTGAATCTTTGCAGCAACAGGATTATGCACTTCCGCCCATTCTTCTGATAAGCGGTTTTCTCTACGGCCAGTCTTTACAACGCGCCAAAGCACTTGGCATCAAGCATATCCTGACCAAGCCGTTTATCCCCACCGATCTGCTTGACAGCCTGCAGCAGATATTCACATCGGATGAAAATGTCCAGCCCTAGCCCTGCACGCCGTTTCTTGCGCTACAGCTGGCTACTGGTATTTATTATCGGCGTGAGTCTGACTTTGATGCAGTTTGTATACCTGCAAAACATGTCCCGGCAGATGATCAATAACGAAATCAGCCAACATAGCCAGATGAAACTGAATGCCATCCGCATGATATTGCAGCAGCATCTGGATGCAGCGCAGTCGTATTTGTCGTTTGTGCGCGGCGACTTTCAAACCCACGGCTTTATAGAGGAAAACGAGGTCAAAGCGTTTACACGCGGCATCATGAATATCCATCCCGGTGAATTGCAGGCTATGACACTGCTGCCTCCGCAGGGTATGGGCTCAGCTATCATGATTAATCAGGATGGCAGCATTTCCAATATATTACCAGCCAGCATCGGCCTGTCCGTAACAGATTTGAACAACGGACTTCATATGAGTTTACTGGATAAGCAGGTGCTCCGTATCATGGTCGCTGGCATCGTGGGTAGTTCGACAGCAGGCAATCTGACAGCCTATGTGGCATTCGACTGGAATTTGAAAACTCTGATTCACCATGCCATTGATGCCACTCCGACCACCGGTCTGGATGTACGGCTGGTAATGGAAACAACTGACAAGCCGGTCACCTTGTTTTATCACCGTTCACACGCTAATCAGGATAGGGAACCCCTGGATATGTATGTATGGCAGGATTCCTTCAGCATCGAAGGCATCCGTTTCACTGTTCACACTCAGGCAACGACATCTCTAATAAAACAGTTTTCAGGATATAATGCGCTGTGGTCGCTCATAGCCGGACTGATGATTACTGCACTGCTCACCCTGTTTATCTTTAACCGCATTCGCACCAATGAATGGCTGAACAGTAAAGTGGA
>CAZBEN010000089.1:0-4189 GCA_964490955.1 uncultured Zetaproteobacteria bacterium
TGAATGGCCAGAAACTGGCAGGAAGTACAATGTGAATTGCATCCCGACAAGACCGGTGTGTTATGGGACTTGGTGCTATATGTACCAACAGTGGGTTTTTTGCTGCTCTGGGGTCTGAAACTCTGGTATGGCGATGGTGACCAGGTCATGGTTGGTTATGGACTTATGTTCCTGGGCTTTTTCTTTCTGATGGTTGGCGGGGGGCGTGTGATGCGCCGTATGCTGATTCATCCGAAGACACCGGTGGCACTGGATATCAATCGTGAACGTATCCGATTGAAGATGAAGAACGGAACAGTCAAGGCACTGGTCAAGGATATCCGCTACTTTTCCGATCATGCCGGTAAATCATTTGGCCTGACAGGTATGGATAATCAGGGTGCCAAATGCCAGTTTGTATTTCATCGCAAACAGTTTGATGAGCAGGCCTACAAAGACATCGCCAAAGCACTGGAGATTTATAAATAAGCAAGCGTTGTTGCTTGCGGCCCTGATTCATAACACCTTTAACATATTAAGCGAAAGCACCAGAGAATCGTGATATATTGTATCCTTTCGATGGATACCTTTCTATTGAATTACCGCGTACGTCTGATGGTATCCCATGCGAACCAGCTTATGGCTGCCGCACTAATCGAAACAACAGCGACAATAAGCAGCAGCTCGGTCTGTTCGCTGACCATGCCACCCACAAAGATATGTACGCAGTACCCGAAAATAAACAGGGATGCGATGCCACTGACTCCGTAGACAAGTAATTCTTTCATATCCGTATCATGGGTACAGTGATATTACATGGCAAGTCTTGCCTGTTTTAATTATTAAAACCCTGATTTTTTGTGCGTGATTCGAATTGTGTATCCTCTTTACATCTTTATTATGGGTGTCTATGGTTTGGGTTCAAATTAAGTTTCCTTAATGAAGAGGGGACACATACAGGAGGAGGAAATAATGCCCAGATATGCTAAATTGATATCACTATTGACACTGGCTTTTGCCTGGCTGGCTTTTGCAATGCCAGCCAATGCAGCCAAGCACGAATTTACCATGACAGTTGACGAAGTTGAGATTCAGGTTGCACCTGATCTGAAATACAAAGTGTTTGGCTTTGATGGCCAGGTACCGGGGCCGCTATTGCATGTGCATCAGGGTGATGATGTGACCGTACATGTAAAAAATAATACATCGTTGGCCCATACTATTCACTGGCATGGTCTATTTCAGCATAATAACTGGCACAATGATGGCGTGCCGGGCATTACTCAGCCCAAAGGTATTCAGCCGGGCGAAACGTATACCTACCACTGGGTAGCCGAGAAACCTGGAACGATGTGGTATCACTGTCACGTGAACGCCAATGAACATACCGGCATCCGTGGTATGTGGGGGCCGATTATTGTCGATCCGAACCACCCGAATGCGCTGGAGAAGAAAGTCACCAAAGATGTGATTATGATGATGAGCAGTTGGGAATCGGAAGCAGCAAACAAGTATGGCATAGGTGCTGGCCCGAACGACAAACGCAATTATTTTTCCATCAATGGCAAGGCATTTCCGCTCGATATGCCACTGCGCGTGAAACACGGCGATTTTGTTCGCGTCCGTTTTATTGGCGCTGGCAATACCATGCATGCGATGCACTCGCATGGCCATGATATGCTGGTCGGCTTTAAAGATGGTTTGGCTGTCAAGGATCCTTATTATGTCGATACGCAGTTGATTATTCCGGGTTCGCATAATGATGTGTTTATCAATATGGATAATTCAGGTCGTTTCATTTTTCATGATCATATCGATTATCAGTCTACCAATAATGGTAAATTCCCCGGTGGCGCTGTCACGGTCATTGAATATGCGGATTCTCCGAAAGATGACTGGTATCCATGGACTGGCGTGAAATACGAGCCGGATTATTTTTATGCGGAATCGATCAAGAAAGGTTATGGTAAGTTTGACCAGCCGGCATTCAGGGGTAAAAAAATCGTCAAAAAACGTGGCCAACGCCATAATTAGGAGATAGTCAATCCATGGGAGTGAAACAATGAAACGTATTCTGTTGTTATCCGCTTTTGTTACCATGATTTCCCCTGCGCTGGTCAGCGCAGGGGAAAATGGTGCCGAGATACTCAAGGCGCGCTGCGCTTATTGTCATGATCTGAAAGGGCCTGCTCCTCAGACAATCCGACAGTTGTGGAAGCGGGATGCACCGGACCTGTTCTACGCAGGCAATAAATTTCGTCGGGAATGGTTGGTGGCGTGGTTACAGAAACCGGTGCGTATTCGGCCGGCCGGGGTGAATTATCTGCGTGCTATTAATTCGACGCCGATAAACCAGGATATAAAAAAGAAGGGTCGGCAGTATGATGTGCTGTGGGGCAAGTATCTCAAGCCTTTGCAGCATGAAAGCCTGACCAAAGCAGAGGCTGAAGCGACGGCAGACGCCTTGATGAAGTTAAAGCCTCACGATGATCTTGTTGCCGGGATGATGGTAGATACCAGCAAGCAGGTGACGCTGGATCAGGGAGAGCTGTTGATTGACAAGGTTTACGGTTGTCAATCCTGTCATCAGATCGAGCCCGGATATGGCGGCTATACCGGAAGTGAGCTTTACACTGCAGGCAAAAGGCTGCAGCCATCGTTTATGCTTAGTTATATTAAACGTCCGAAAAACTGGGATCCAAAAATATGGATGCCGAACGGGAATGTGAAGCCCGACGATTTGCAAAAAGTCGTCAATTATCTGATTCTGCTTTCCAAGGAGGATTTAAATGCATCCAATTAAGTTGTTGTTTGCTACTGCGGTACTGATGTTCGTTGTATCACCTGCTGTGCATGCAGAAGAAGCATATCTGAACTACAAAAGTTACTGTATGCAATGTCATGGCATGCATGGCAAGGGAGACGGTGTGAATGTGCCGGCTATGAATATTCTTCCGCGTGATCACAGCGATAACGATTATATGATGAAACGTACCAATACCGAGATATATAAAGCAATCAAGTTCGGTGGCCCGGCTGTCAATAAATCGGTTAAAATGCCGGCCTGGGGTGATACCTTTACTGAGCAAGAATTGACTGAGTTGGTAGGGCATATCCGTTCGTTGTGTTGCGAAAAAGAACTCGTCCGTGGTGTGAATTTTAAATAATTAAAATATCCCGTTGTTTTCAGATGAAGGGCCGCTTGCAATCATCACTGCAAGCGGCTTTTTGCGAAGCACGGGAAATGGCTGAATCTGGTGTTTTTTATCCCATGTGAATGAATATTCTTGACATGGATATTGACGGGGCTAGGTTGCCTTTGATTAAAGGGAATTCATGTTGAATTCATAATGTCTAGAGGAGGGCTGAATGAAAAGTATCTGGTTGACTATTGTAGCAGGTATGACAACGGGCATGGGAAATGGCTCGGTGTTTACTGCTGCATTCCTGCTTGCAGTGGGCCGTGGGCCGTTTGGCGAAGCGGGCTTATGGTTTATGGATCCGTATGATCCCCGCACCTATCAGGGTACGGCGGACTGGATTATGTTTATTTTCGGGATTGCCTTTGTGCTGATCCTTGGTTATGCGTTGAAACAGCACGCACTGATTGAAGGGTTACAGGAGGAATAAGGAAATGAGTACAATTGCGTCAATTCTTGGTGTTACACTCGCGTTTTCAAGCATGTGGTTTGCCTGGTATCTGCTGATGCCGGGCCAGCATGATGAAGATTCGCACGATTAAATTTTATATATATATCATAGGGGGTCTTTAAAAGATGCTGAAATATTTGTTAGCAAAAGAGGATGACATTCCTCAGGGAACAGCAGCGCTGTTCTTTGCAGTATCATCCATTGCATGGTTCATTATCGGAACCGGTATTGGTTCGTTTAATGCGGCCAAGCTGGCGTTTCCGGACTGGTACCATGGCCTGTATGCGCTGCAGTTCGGTCATATGCGCCAGGTGCATGTGCATGCCGTAATCTTCGGCTGGATTGCTATGGCATTTGCCGCATCCATGCTGTATATCACTCCGGCTCTGGGTAACACCAAGCTGTGGTCCGAGAAACTCGGTGTATGGAATGCATTGCTATATAACGTAGGGCTGTGCCTTGCACTGGCACTGTTGTGGTCTGGTGTTACATCCGGTCGTGAGTATTCCGATCACATCTGGCCGATTGATCTGTACATCGCCTTTGTGATGGTGGTTCC
>CAZBEN010000090.1:0-4087 GCA_964490955.1 uncultured Zetaproteobacteria bacterium
CCTTTCGCATCTTCTCAAGGCAGTTGCGGTACTCTTTCACCATGGCCTCGCTGTCTTGCAGGCCAAACACGCCATCGGCAACCAGACGTTCCCGATACACCGTCTCAACCGTCGGGTGTTCAGCAATACGGCGATACATCACCGGCTGCGTCACTTCCGGCGAATCCGCTTCATTATGGCCGTGACGCCGATAGCAGACCAGATCAATGACAATATCCTCATGGAAGGTATTGCGATATTCAACGGCAATCTCGATAGCCAGACAACAGGCTTCCGGATCGTCTCCGTTGACATGCAGAATCGGCGCATGCACCACCTTGGCAATATCCGTACAATAGGTGGTCGAACGTGCGTCGTGCGGATTCACCGTAAAACCAATCTGATTATTGACAACGATATGAATCGTACCGCCAATACGGAAACCGCGCAGCTTGGATAACTCCATCGACTCAGCCACCACGCCCTGCCCGGCAAATGCGGCATCGCCATGCACCAGCACATTCATCACTTCGACTCTGGCTTTATCCTGACGTCTGCACTGGCGCGCTCGCACACTGCCCATTGCTACCGGTGTAATAATCTCAAGATGCGACGGATTAAAACCCAGCGACACATGCACAATACCACCGGCTGTAGATACATCGGAAGAGAAACCCAGATGATATTTTACATCACCCTGGCCCTGAGCCGTTTCTTCCAGTTGTGCACCTTCAAATTCGGAAAAAATTTCCGACAACGACTTGCCCATAATATTGGCCAGCACATTCAACCGCCCGCGATGCGCCATGCCGAGGATAATTTCTTTGGCGCCATGCTTGCCTGAGCGCTGAATCAGCGTATCCAGCATGGGAATCAGGCTTTCGCCACCTTCCAGCGAAAAACGTTTCTGGCCAACATAACGGGTATGCAGGAAACGCTCGAATTCTTCGGCATGCATGACCCGCTCAAAAATATGTTTGCGCCTGTCAGCATCGTAATCCGGTGTCGAACGCAAACTCTCCAATCGTTTCTGAATCCAGTGCTTGCGCGCCGAATCGGTAATATGCATAAACTCGGGGCCGATATGACCGCAATAGGTTTCCGACAACACTTCAATAATATCGCGCAGGCGCATCTGTTTGCCACCGGCCAGATCGCCAACAGGAAATGTGTTATCCAAATCCTGTTCCGATAAACCATAATAGCCCAGTTCGAGTTCAGGACTCGGCGGTCGCGGATCAAGATGCAGGGGATCGAGATCGGCGTGCAGATGCCCGTGTATTCGATAACCGTGAATCAGATAAAAGGCGCGTGAAGGATATTCGATATCATTCTGAATATGATGATCAAGCGGAGAACCTGTACGCCGAATAATCGGGGCCATGCGTGCCAGCATTTCACGATGGTCGGGACCTAGATCTGTTCCCGTTTCAGATAAACCGGCGAAATACCCGGCCCAGTCCAATGGTAATGACGACGGATCCCGCTGATACTGTCTATAAAGCTGCTCCAGATACGAGCCACCCGCACTGAACAGGTCATCGTCGATAGTTGATTGAAACTGTTTCGACTGACTCACACTTCCTCCAAACCCCTGACGCAATATCTCATAAATGTAAAATAAAACGTTTCACTTTCCATCAGTAAAAAGACCCCGAACGAACCTTTTACGAAGAGAACAAACATAATCCCATCCAGGATGGCTGACCAGCCCCTATCCTCGATTTTATAGCTGTCCGTAACGGGTCCAGTACCACAACATACCCATATATTCATGTAATCCGTCAGCAGAGTCAGCCATCACATCCCAGCGTGGCAGCCAGCTTCTGATATCGTAGGCTGATCTTTTCACCACATAATCGCACGGTGCTGCCACTACATCAAAACCCTGTTGCCTGAAAACCCGAACCGAGCGTGGCATATGCCATGCCGTTGTCACCAGTACGATGGTTTGTATTCCCCCGGATTTCAGCATATGGCGCAAATTGGCCGCATTTTCCCAAGTGTTATTGGCTTTTGTTTCCACATGAATGCTCGATTCAGCGACGCCAAGACGCACCAGCATACGCTGCATTAATATACCCTCCGGTTCCGTCATTTCTGACAATACGGCACCACCGGTCGCATAAATATCCAGACTCGTTCGGCGTGCCAGATCAGCAGCATAAACCGTGCGCATCAGGGCATTGCGGGACAAAGCATCATGCCCGCCATATTCCGGCGCCTTTTCTTCTATGCCGCTGCCAAGCAATACAATCACCGGGCTTTTATTTTTGATCGACTCAAACGATTGAGCTTGAAAAGCCGGATAGCGATTCTCCAGCGGGGATAAAAGCACATCACGCACCGGCTCAATAGACAACAACCACAGCGCCAGCATCGAGAATGCTATCAGCCCCCTGCTCCAGCGGGTTTTCCAGCCAATCAGCCCTACAGTAGCCAGCACAATCAACAGGCCCGGTGGCAATAATAGCTGGGATACCGCCTTGCTGATAAGCAATGTCATGCTTTAACTCCAGTGTCAGTATTCGTTTTCACTTAAACAGCAAAGGAATGGGCTCCGTCAACATAAAGTATGTTCAGATCTGCTTCAGCAAACCTTTCATCACCATATCTGTGTGACTGATAATGCCGATGACCTTACCACCCTCCACCACAGGTGCACGCGATAAGCCAAGCCGTCCGAACAATGAACTGGTATAGCGGATATCCATATCCGGATGCACTGTCACAGCCGGTTTGGTCATCACCTCATAAATACTGACCCGGTCCGGTGAACGATTCGCCGCCAGAACATGGCGTGCAATATCTGCAATCACCACAATACCGTATTCATCAAATTCATGCCGTTTATCAACGATCAGGCATTTGGTTTCGACATGATGCATTACAGCCAGCGCCTGCCGCACTGTTGATATCCCTTCAACCATATCATACTCTGTTTTCATCACATCCTTGACTGTGATGACACCTTTTCCGTCCGGATCAATATTGATATTGCTACTCATAGCTTTTCCTCCACTTCATCCATCAGGCACATGATTTGACCTCCAAGCCCGACTGCATCCTCAACATCCAGTTGAAAGGCTACACCCGAGCCGGGGTCATCTTCAAAGCCGGCTTCTTCTGCGATGCGTTCAAGGATATTACGGCTCAAATGCTCCTCTACCAGGAACAGCACCATGTCGCGCTGTGCCTCCAGCGCCAGACCAAAGAATGTTTTTTTCGGATTCAACCCCTCACCACGGGCATCGCCTACCACTGTTGCACCGGTAGCTCCGGCTTCACGTGCAGCAGTCATAACCTGGTTCGTTTTGGTGTCAGCCACCAGTGCAATCAATAATTTAAAACGCATCGCTTTCCTCCTTTTTCGGCATCTCATTTTCCTGTCTTGGCTGTTCCTGTCTGCGTTGTTCCAGCCAGCGACTGAGCTGGGCATAACCCATCACACTCATGATGGGAAACACGCTGGCAAATGCAATCAGACCAAAACCGTCGATTAGCGGGCTCCGACCCGGGATGGTTTCCGCCAAGCCAAGCCCGAGCGCAGCCAGTAATGGAACCGTAACCGTGGATGTCGTCACACCACCCGAATCATAAGCCAGTGGAATAATTATGGCCGGTGCCCGCGTGGTCTGGATAATCACCACCATGTAAGCCACCATAATATATAGCCACAGATCAGTGCCGGTAACAATGCGATAGCAGCCGATGGATACGCCAATCGCCACGCCGAGAGATACCGCCAGACGCAAACCCCAGGCTGAAATCGCACCACCGGAAACCTGTTCCGCTTTCATACCAACAGCAATCAGGGCTGGTTCGGCCAGTGTGGTTGCCAGACCAATCGCAAATGCAAAGGCATACACCCAGCCAAAATGTTGCCATTGTACAGTACTGATAGAAGCAGCCACCGCGCCGTATAAAAAAGCAGGGTCGGTCAATTGCGCCGCCATCACTTCGCCTAGCGGAAAAATCGCTTTCTCCAGCCCCATAAGAAACAGTGCCAAACCCAGCAACACATAGACAAACCCGCGCACCACACGCCACATGTTGGCAATAGGCTGGCGCAGTACCAGCAACTGAAATCCCAGCAATACAGTGATAA
>CAZBEN010000091.1:0-4003 GCA_964490955.1 uncultured Zetaproteobacteria bacterium
TTTTTACCCTTGAGGAAACAGCGCACTTCATCGACCTGCCGGGCATATTCATCCTGCGATACGATATTGCAGCAGGGAGCAGAGCAGCGGCCGATCTGGTGTTGCATGCAAGGCCGGGAACGATTGTTAAAGACGCCATCTTCGCAATCCCTGATTCGGAAGATCGACTGCATCACATGCAGGGTGGCATGCACTGCACCGGCATTGGGGAACGGGCCGAAGTATTCTCCTGCCACTGAACGATTCCCGCGATAGAGCAACAGTTTCGGGAATGCTTCATCGGTGAGCAGAATATACGGGTAGGATTTCGAATCCTTCATCAGTACGTTGTAACGTGGTTTGAGCTGTTTGATCAGGTTGTGTTCGAGTACCAGCGCTTCGGCCTCCGAGGCGGTGATGGAAAAAGCGATATCCCTGATCTGCTGCACCATAGCCTGCGTGCGCGGTGATTCCGGTCGGCGTTGAAAATAACTTGAGACTCGCTTTCTCAAGCTCCGTGCCTTGCCGACATACAGCACTTTACGTTCGCTATCGAGCATGCGGTATACACCGGGCTCGCGCGGCAGTGAGTTCAGCGGAACAGGCGCATCAACCCACATCTGGGTTTTGTGGGTGATTGACTTCGGTACCAGAGCCCATTGCAGTCGGGCAATCACTGGCAAGGGGACAGCTGCTGCACAGCGGCTTGGTTTTACAAAAGCCTTTGGCATGTTCGACAATCAGGGCATGGAACTCCTGAAACAGTGGCAGACTTTCAGGCAAACGTTGCAGAAAATAGTTCTGAATACTGTCATAACCCAGTTCATGGTCAAATTGTTCCAGCCGTACAAACAGGCGCCTGGTGTAAGCATCGACAACAAATACTGGCCTGTCCAGCGCATAGAGCAGTATCGAGTCGGCGGTTTCCGAGCCAATACCATGCACGGCCAGCAGGCGATTACGCAGTATACTGGTTGGCCATTTTAACAGACCTTTGCGTTTGCCATTGTTATAGTAGAACAGCGAGAACTGCTGCAGATAACGTGCCTTCTGCATATAGAAACCGGAAGCACGAATGATTTCACCCAACTGTTGCAGATTACTGCTGGCAATCAATTCACAGTCGAGCATGTCGTGGTTTTTCAGGTTACTAATGGCTGTTTCGACATTCTTCCAGCTGGTGTTCTGGGTCAGGATGGCACCGACCATAACTTCAAATGGCGAATCAGCCGGCCACCAGTGCTGAGGGCCGTAAATCGCCAGCAGCTTTTCATAGATCTGTAGCGGGGGGATTGAACTCACTTGTCGGTATATCCCTTCAGCTTCTTGATTTCAGCGCGGTTCAATTTCCGGTAACTGCCTCTCGGCATGCCTTCTTCGAGTCGCAGCGGGCCGAAACGGGTGCGCATCAAACGCCTGACAGGATGACCGCATTCTTCCAGCGTTCGCCGTACTTCGCGCCAGCGGCCACGGTAAATCACAACGGTTAACCAGGTATGCCCCCTGGTTTCCGAATCGACCGTGACTTCCCATGCATCTGAACTGTCCCCTTTGCCGATATCAAAACCACCGCGTCGTAGTTTTTCCAGTGTTTCCATTTCCACCAGGCCGGCCACACGGGCTCGGTATTCACGCGCCACTTTTGCTCCCGGTCGGGTAAGCGCCCGGGTAAGGTCACCATCGTCAGTAAGAATCAGTAATCCTTCGGTATCCATATCGAGTCTGCCGATAGACTGGACATTGGGTGCAACATCAACAAAATCATAAATCAGTGGCCGTTTGCGAGCAGCATCCTTGCGTGAGCAGAGTTGACCGGTCGGTTTATTGTAGAGGATGTAGGTATAGCTCTGCTGCCGTTCGACAGCTTTACCATCCACCGTAACCACGTCGCCGCTGTTGATTTTTGTGCCCGGTTCGCGGCACAGCTTGCCGTTGATCGAGACACGTCCGGCCTCCACCCAGCGATCTGCCTCACGGCGTGAACATAACCCACAACCGGCCAGATAGCGGTTGATACGTTCACCGGACGGTGCGCTTTGCTTCGTTTCAGTGGATGTGTGTGCTCTGGCTGCTGCCTGTTTCGTCCGGGTTTTTCGGAGCTTGTTCTGTTTCATGTTTTTGGGTGTCTGTTTCATGGGGGTCCAAATTTTGTTCGTTATTTTCAATTTCAGATTGATCGGGCGTTGCCTGCTCAGTGGACAGCGTCTGTTTGATGACAAGCTGTTGAATTTCATCCTCATCCATCAATTGTGCCGAGTCCGGAAGATCCTTCAGCGATGCCAGACCGAAATCAATCAGAAACTGTTTGCCGGTGCCATATAGATGCGGACGGCCCGGTACTTCCTTGCGGCCCAGCACCTTGATCCAGCCGCGTTCCTGCAGGGTGGCAATCATCTGGCTGGAGACTTTCACACCTCGTAATGCCTCGATTTCAGCCCGCGTGGTCGGTTGCCGGTAGGCAATAATAGCCAGTGTTTCGAGCGCGGAACGTGACAGGCGAGGCGGTTTGATTTGCCAGAGCTGTCGTACCAGGTCTGCATGGGCGGCAGCTGTACGGAATTGCCAGCCGCCGGCAACCTGAACAAGATTAATACCGCGCTCACGGTAATGGGTTTCAAGTTCGGCCAGGGCGGAACGTATATCGGAAGAGGAAATATCATCGCCGATCAGACTGTGTATTTTCTGCAGACTGACCGGTTCGTCACTGGCCAGTATCAGCGCTTCGATCTGCGCCTCCAGCCGGGTATCGGGCTGAGTATAAGGCTGGTTCATGGCATGGTCTCCTTCGGCAGCAAGGTGATGGAACCGTAGTTTTCGCGTTGTACGACGGTAATGGTTTGCTGCCGCCATAATTCCAGAATGGCCAGCACGGTTGTAACCAGAGGTTCGCGGCCGGGTGAATCGGACAGCAATTCATCGAGTTGTATACCACCATGCTGCAAACGTTGAAGCACGACGCCCATCTGCTCGCGCATACTCATCGTTTCGGCAAAAATATGCTGGCGCACTTCGCCGCCGACGCGTTTGAGCACATTGCGGAAAGCCAGCAGCAGCGCATCGAGATCACCATCGGGTAAAGGGCGTTCCACCTCATCGGATTCGGGGAAAATCGAGCGGATGAATACATCCCGTTGCATCAAAGGCCGTTCGTTCAGTTCCTCGGCCAGCAGGCGATATTGCTCGTAGGCAATCAGTTGTGCGGCCAGTTCGGCACGCGGATCGATATCGTTACCTTCCTCGTCCACTTCAGGCCGCGGTAGCAGCATGCGTGATTTTAATTGCATCAGGGTGCTGGCCATAATCAGATAATCGCCGGCGATTTCCAGATCGAGTGTTTCCTGTGCCTCCAGAATATCGAGATACTGTTGTGTAATCATGGCCACGGGGATATCGAAAATATCCAGTTCCTGACCCCGGATCAGATGCAGCAATACATCCAGCGGGCCCTCAAACTGATCCAGTTGAACCGGTGGCAGTGCATGCTCCTGATATTCCTCTGTCTGATCATGGATCAGGGGCGTTTGCACCGCTTTATTCATACGCGATAACCCATCTTCAGCGTTTTACGCACCTTTTCCATGGTACGTCCTGCCTCGATGCGGGCGCGCTCATTGCCGGCGCGCATGATGTCTTTCAGATCATCCGGCCTTGAGGCAATATCAGCGCGGCGATCGCGAATCGGTTGCAGTTCTTCTTCCAGGTGTTTCAACATACACATTTTGCAATCGATGCAGCCGATGCCTGCTGTGGTGCAGCCCTCCTGCACCCATTGGCGTTCCTCTTCAGTCGAATAGACTTTATGGAAATCCCATACCGGACACTTTTCCGGCGTACCCGGATCATTGCGGCGCACGCGGGCCGGATCGGTAGGCATCGTTTTTACCTTTTTTTCGGTCACTTTCCATGTTTCGCCCAGTTCAATCGTATTGCCATAGGATTTACTCATTTTACGCCCGTCCAGCCCCGGTAATTTGGCTGCAGGCATTAGCAGCGATTGCGGCTCCGGGAACAGGGGGGGGATGCC
>CAZBEN010000092.1:0-2649 GCA_964490955.1 uncultured Zetaproteobacteria bacterium
CCCCCGCCACTCATGGTCAGAACACTGGCAGGAGATCAGGAAACGGGGTTCATTCCACCTGGAGTCCGTTCACAAAACCAAATCCGGGGAAACCTTCCCGGTAGATATTTGCGTAAATTATGTCTGCTTCGAAGGCAAGGAATATAATTTTTCTTTCATAAGTGATATCACCAAGCGAAAACAGGATGAAGCTGCATTTCAAGTGCTTCTGGAAGGAGCCGCTGGCCAGACTGGGGAGGAATTCTTTGGAAATATTGTTAATGGTATTGCAACGTGGTTGCATGCCGATTGCGTCATTCTTGGCGAAATTTATGACCATAAAATCAAGGCACACACCATGGTTCTGGATGGAAAAAGTGTCGATAATTTTTCTTATCCATTAGCTGGAACCCCCTGTGAAAATGCAGCTGATAAAGGCTTTTGTGCGTTTCAGGAAGGCGTCATAAGAAAATTCCCGGACGACCGTGACCTCTCAGAATTGGGCGCAGAAGGGTATGTTGGTGTTTCCTTAACGGACATGGAAGGCCATTCCATTGGCGTTCTCTGCGCTATATTCAGAAACAAGGTCAGCTTCCCTGCAAAAATGCAAGAGGTATTTGAAATTATTGCGGCCAGAGCTGCAGCAGAAATGGAACGAAGTCAGGCGGCAATAACTTTACGGGAGGAACGAGAACAGTCTCGCCAAATTATCGAAACGGCGCGCGATGCCTTTGTCAGTATGGATGCGGATGGCATCATCACGGACTGGAATCCACGGGCGGAAGAGATGTTCGGCTGGACCCGTGACGAAGCTCTGGGTAAAGAAGTGGCTGAAACCATCATCCCGGAAGAATTGCATGAAGCACATACAAAGGGCCTCGCGCACTATCTGGCCACGAAAGAAGGCCCCGTACTCAGTCAACACATCGAAATTACCGCCCGGTACCGTGACGGCCACACATTTCCGGTCGAGTTATCCATCGTTCCAGCGCACTCGGGCGACAGCGTGAACTTCAATGCTTTTATCCGCGACACCACTGCACGCCTAAAGGCACGTGAAAAACTGGATAAAAGCCGCGAACAATTAAGGGCAAGTCTGATCGGCACCGTTATTGCTGTTTCCAGAGCGGTGGGCGCTCGCGATCCGTACACAGCCGGTCACCAGCAGCGAGTATCGCAACTTTCCCGTGCCATTGCGCAGGAGATTGGTCTGGATGCGAAACAAACTGATGGCCTCAGAATGGGGGCATCCATCCACGATATTGGCAAGATTTACCTGCCGGCAGAAATTCTGAGCAAACCGACGAAATTAACCGACGCCGAATACGCCTTAATCAAGAGCCATTCACAGGTCGGCTATGATATTCTGAAGGATGTTGCGTTCCCCTGGCCAATTGCTGATATCGCACATCAGCATCATGAACGGCTGGATGGCACCGGCTACCCACAGGGGCTCAAGGGTGATGAAATCTGCTTGGAAGCGAGAATTGTGGCCGTGGCCGATGTGGTTGAGGCCATGAGCAGCCATCGCCCCTATCGGGCGGCTCTGGGCATGAATGCAGCATTACAGGAAATTGAAGATCATCGCGGAAAATGGTTTGATCCCGCTGCCGTAGATGCCTGCCTGTCCCTGTGTCGTAAAAAAGATTTCAGCTTTAAATAAACCCAGGAAACTCGGGATCATTCCGGTCAAAGCTATATAACTGCCACATGCGTACATGGATATCTTGCCAGCAGCCTGATTCGGGCAAGAATGCCCGCCATGTTCCGACTCCTCGCTGCTGCGCTGTTGCTGCTCTCCTCTGCCTGTTCCGCACCTGCCGATATTCATGAAACACGATTTATCATGGGAACGCTGGTTGAGTTCACCATTATCGATGATGATCGCGACAAAGCGGAATCAGCTATAGCTGCTGCTGCTGTCGAAATGCAGCGCATCGAGGATGCCTTCACGATTTACGGCGACCAACCCAATGCGGTGAAATCATTCAACGCTGCCGTACCAAATACACCTGTTGAATTAACGGATGAAGTTTCGCAGTTACTGACTCTGGCACTCAAAGTTAAACGCCAAAGTGGCGATGCATTCGATCCGGCCCTGGGCGGGTTGAATCTGCTATGGGGTTTTTCAGGCGATGATGCTCCCTCTTCACCGCCGCCAACCCGGGCCATTGAAGATGCCATCCCGCCAAAGCACTGTATCGAACATCATGGCAACCAATGGATACGAACCGGCCGGCGCTGTCTGCTCGATTTCGGTGCCATCGCCAAGGGATATGCCATCGACCGGGGCATTGCTGTGCTGCGACAACATGGTATCCGCAATGCCCTGATCAATGGCGGCGGTGATATCCGTCTGATTGGCAGCCACGGCAAGCGACCATGGCATATCGGTATTCGTCACCCGCGTAAAAAAGGCGAAGTGCTCGAAAGCCTGCAACTGAAAGGCGATGTCAGCATCGTCACATCAGGCGACTACGAACGCTTTTTCATCTATCACGGCAAGCGCTACCATCATCTCATCAATCCGGAAACAGGCTGGCCTGCTACAAAGGCCCAAAGCGCCACGGTGATAGCCGGCAGCGCCACGCTGGCCGATGCCTGGAGTACGGCCCTGTTTATTCAGGGCGCGGATGGAATAAAGATGCAGCAAGAAATGCATCAGAAAGC
>CAZBEN010000092.1:2749-3931 GCA_964490955.1 uncultured Zetaproteobacteria bacterium
TCCAGATCATTGACCACCCGTGAGCGAAAAAATTCAGCAGCATCAAGAACCGGCTCATAGACAATCACTTCCACACCCTTGGCCTTGATACGCTTCATGATACCCTGGATGCTGGATGCGCGAAAATTATCCGAGCCTGCTTTCATAATTAAACGGTGAACCCCGACCACTTTCGGATTGCGTTTGAGAATATCCTGAGCAATAAAATCCTTGCGGGTGGTATTGGCCTCTACAATAGCATGAATCATGTTCTGCGGCACATCCCGATAATTGGATAGCAATTGTTTGGTATCTTTCGGCAGGCAATAGCCCCCGTAACCAAATGAAGGATTATTGTAGTGATTTCCAATGCGTGGATCCAGACACACGCCATCAATCACCTGCCGGCTATCCATCCCGTGTATGGCTGCATAGGTATCCAATTCATTAAAATAGGATACGCGCATGGCCAGATAAGTATTGGCGAAGAGTTTGATCGCTTCGGCTTCAGTGGAGCCGGTAAACAGTACATCAATATCAGCCTTGACCGCACCTTCCTGCAACAGACCGGCAAAGGTTTCTGCGCGTTCAGACTTTTCTCCGACAACAATACGGGATGGATACAGATTGTCATACAACGCCCTGCCCTCACGCAGAAACTCGGGCGAAAAGAGCAGGTTCTCACAACCATATTTTTTTCGCATTGCGGCGGTAAACCCAACCGGCACTGTCGATTTAACTACCATCACCGCATCCGGATTGATCACCATAACATCCTGAATAACAGCTTCCACCGAGCCGGTGTTAAAATAATTGGTCTCGGAATCGTAGTCCGTAGGGGTTGCAATGATGATGTAATCAGCGCCTGCATATGCTTCATGCTTATCCAGTGTTGCATGAAACTTGAGCTGTTTGTTGGTCAGAAAATCTTCAATCTCGGCATCCTGAATCGGTGACTGATTCCTGTTCAGCAGATCAACCTTCTCCGGCACAATATCCAGCGCCACGACCTCATGGTTCTGGGCAAGCAACACAGCATTGGAAAGCCCGACATAACCGGTTCCGGCGATAGCGATTTTCATGTGTAAACTCCTGGGCCATCAAGCAAAGCAGACAACGGATTGGATATAGTGGCCAGATTATAACCCTTCGGAGCCTAAAACAAACACCTCTCCAACAGTGTCACACAACTGTCACTAACGC
>CAZBEN010000093.1:0-3846 GCA_964490955.1 uncultured Zetaproteobacteria bacterium
CACACATCCACATCAGCACGTCGTAGCAAATCCACGACAGCTATCATTTCAACTTCTTCAACACCCGTTGCAAACGGAACCAGTACACTCGCCATCATTCATCCTCCATTTTCCACGTGACAGGAAACCGCGCCCTCGATGCCCAGCGAAAAGCTTCTCCCATCCTTTCGATCACAACAGATTCCCTGTCGCTGATTTTGCCCTCAAGCATATCAGCAGCCTGCTGTTTCAACAGTATTAAATCCATGGACTGCCTCGGATACGTATCCAGACCAGCTTGTTGGTATGACACCCGCTGTAATGATTCTCCCTGCTGTTTCACAATGACTTTCTGACGGTCAGCATACAATTCCGCTTCACCCTCTGCTCCCATAAAAATCAGCGACCGGGGCTGTCCCAGCAAGCTGTTGGCTGCTGCCATATAATTAGCATACGGCGTATGAAAGAATCCGTTCAACTGACCTTCGCATTGTGCAGGATTAAGCAGACGTGCCACAGTATTGGCAAAAGAGCGAACACCAAGACGTGATCTGAGTGCGTAGATGCGAAACAGGTCAGGGCAGAAATCAGCCAGACCGGCATAAACAATGCCTTCACTCGCCAGAATAGTTACCGCTTCAGATAATGTAGCGGCCCGTTTCACTCCGTGTTTTTCCAGAACCTGCCATGCAGTTACCCGGCCATCGATGTTTTCAATACCGTGGATAAAGACCGGAATGCCTGCATCGCGCGCCCGAATGGCTGCAGCCAGATAAGCATGGGCAGCACGGCATTTGCCGGCATAACAGGGCAAATCAACCGCGCCGGAAAGCGTCGAAAACTGTCCGTAACCCCGGATGTTATATCTAGCTGCTTCAACAAACCCTGTCAGTTCCGCACTTGTTTCGCCTTTCATCCTCTGGGCAATCAAAAATGCACCCAGTTGCAATTCATCCGTATCCGGTGCCAACAGTGCTGCAAACACCGATCTAGCTTCTTCCCGACTCATATTTTCCGAACCATGTTTACCGCGCGCCACGCGTTTGATCATTGCTGAAATATGCATGTCCGACTTGTACCACAACTGGCAATCAATAGGCTAGCACAATGAATTTTCTTGTGATCCAGCATCTGGATATTGAGCCGCCTGCCCTGCTTGCCGATATACTTGAAAAAGCAGGACACCAACTGACTACGATTCATCTGGATCATGGTAAGCTTATCCCTGCTGCTACTGATTTTGACGGTATTATTATTATGGGTGGCCCGCAATCGGCCAATGATGATACAGACTTTATTCTGGCAGAACTGGCCTGGCTTGAAACAGCTCTGGCGACAGGCACCCCCGTACTTGGCATCTGTCTTGGAGCGCAACTGATGGCCAAAGCTGCCGGAGCTCAGATATTTCCCTCGCCTGTCCGGGAACTGGGCTGGTTTCCGATCTATCACACTGAGGAAACAGTGAGGGATCCGCTGTTCGCGCATATGCCCGATACTCTGGCTGTATTTCAGTGGCATGGAGAAACATTTTCGCTAACCGATACAATGACATCCATAGCGACTCATCCGGAGGTGCCCGCTCAGGCATTCCGATTGGGTAAAGGACAATACGGCCTGCAGTTTCATATCGAGGTCAATCAATCCATAATTGAGACCTGGATCAGTTATGGTGAAAATGAACGCAATCATCTCGGCAAGAAAGGTATCCGGCTGTTGCACAGAGATACAACGCTACACCTTGAGCCCATGCAACAATTCTGCCAACAAATGATGCATACATGGTTAATAACCAGCCATGAGGAGGAATGAACAGGCTCCGAATCAGCACTTGTTCATCCCACCTTACCGGAATTATTGCAAATTACTCAAATTATTTCTGGCAACTGTATAACCCGGATCGATTTTCAGCGCTTCATTAAACTCGGATCTGGCACGATCCCTGTCATGGCGGTTGTTTCGATTATAATATGCCACCCCCAGATCATTGTGCGCCCGTGCCTGATACGGACATAACTTCACTGCCTTCTCCAGATAATAAATTCGATCATCATTATCGCCTGTTTTGGTTGCATGATCGACATAGCGGTCCGCCCTGGCACAGTCACCACTGTTTTGTCCTGAAGTATTCACAGCAGATCCCTGCCGGGAAGTTTGTGCCGGCGGCTGGGAAGCCTGGGTTTGGGCGGCACGCTGCTCACTCTTTTCCATCTGATTACCAATCACGTAACCACCGATAGCGCCAATGATCGCACCTTTACCGGAGCCTCCGGTTCGATCCACAGCATGGCCAACACCCGCGCCTACGCCGGCACCAATCAATGCTCCCATCAAACCTTTATCGCCGGCTAAAGTGGAGGTGCTAAATGCCAGCATAGCCAGTACAGATACCAATACTTTCATCAACATATCCTATTTCCTCCTTTTAGCCCTTTCTCTTTACTAGTATAGTCGACCCGGAAGAAAATTACACCTGCACTCCTGTTTCTACGAAGCTGTTATCTTCTACAGTTTAATGAACCATTATGAATAAATGATGAAAACAGCATTTTTTGAATGTTGAAAACGGGGGGAAAAGAAAAGGCCCTTATAAAATAAGAGCCTTTACCTTAATCGCAACAATTTATGTTATGGTGGTTTTTAGAACGGGATATCATCATCCACCGGCACATCGCCAAAATCCGGCGCACTGGCAAACGGGTCATTGCCCTTGGGTGCAGAGCCACCGCCCTGAGCAGGCAGGTTTCCGCCCCGATTACCGGCTGCCCCACTACCGGCGCCTGATCCGCCACCAAGCATTTTCATTTCATTGGCGCGAATTTCCGTGGTGTATTTATCATTGCCGTCTCGATCCTGCCATTTTCGTGTTTCAATCTTGCCTTCAATATAAACGCGGGAACCCTTGCTCAGGTACTGGTTGGCTATTTCTCCCAGACGGCCCCACATGACAACACGATGCCACTCGGTACGTTCCTGCTGTTCCCCGTTCCGGTTCTTGAACTTTTCTGTTGTTGCAATCCGCAGATTACACACACATGTGCCATCCTGTGTGAAGCGCGTTTCAGGATCAGCACCCAGATTTCCAATCAACATCACTTTATTCAGCATTTATGAACCCCTCTATGTGCCTCTGCAAAATTAAAGGTGTGACACTAGGATAACACCTTTGAAATGCAATCCCAAGATCACTGTTTTTCCCGCCATTTGATAGAACAGCCAATGGTCGGATGCTGTGGCTGTGGCGGATTTTCGCCGGCTACAAGCAATTCAGCGGCAACCATCAGTTCCTCACGGGTTACTTTTGATTCATCTTTCCATGAATCATCAAAACGGCCATGATAGAAGAGTCTGCCAGCAGCGTCGAACAAATAAAGATCAGGCGTACACTGGGCATCGAATGCTTTGGCTACTGTCTGGGTATCATCAGCCAGATACGGAAAATCGATGCCCCATTCGGATATTTTTTCTTTCATGGCCGCCACACCATCAGCCGGATAATCGGGATGGATATTCGGATTCACTGCAATGCAACGAATGCCCATTTCTTTTAATCTGGCAGCATGCCGGATCAGGCGTGGCCAGACTGCAATGGCATAAGGACAGTGATTGCAGGTAAATGCTACCAGCAAGCCTTTTTTACCGCTTTGGGCACGCAGACCCACGCTGTTGCCATCGACATCTTTTAATACCATTTCAGGCAGCTCCCAGCCCGAATCCACATGTATTGAAGCCACCAGAGCCATGATCCTCACCTCTCGTAATTAATTTCCAAATCCATGCCACACTATACTTGCAATCATTTTAGAATAAACTACAGTTCAACATAACCGGCTGACCAGCCGGTTTCTTTATATCATCGGGAGGAATAAT
>CAZBEN010000094.1:0-3776 GCA_964490955.1 uncultured Zetaproteobacteria bacterium
GCAGACCAAGCGCCAGAATCAGTGCAAACAGGGCAATGCGATTGATGGTTTGATCGGCCAGGAAGCCGACCGCCAGTACAATCATCAGAATCAGCGGGATATTCATGGTTACAATGGCCGCTTCACGCCAGCCCAGAAACAGCAGCAAAATAATAATGACTGTAGCGATGGCAATACCCAGATGTTCCAACAACAGATTGACCGCGGCATTGGCCCGTTCACCGGAGTCGCGCGTGATAACCACTGAGACATTATCCGGGATAAAATCACCCTTCAGATTATCCAGCTTGCTTTCGATACGGTCAGTCACTTCAACAGCATTGGTGCCACGCTTTTTAGCCAGCGTGATCGATACTGCAGAACGCTCCTCGCCGACAGTATTGCCCGTCACCGACTGGCCGAAACCGATACGGTGATAAACTTCTGCCTCGGACGGGCCATCACTAATCGTTGCCACATCGCTGAGATAAATCGCTTTGTGCTGCCACTGGCCGACGATCAAACGACCCACCTCGGTAGCGCTATTCAGATAACCGTTTAACCATACCTTGATATTGCGGTTATCACCCACCAGTTGCCCTGCAGGTCCACCGGCGTTGGCACTGACCAGCACCCGGTGCAATTGATCGAGCGCAATATGATAGGCAGCCAGACGCACCGGATCGAGCTGAATACGAACCTGACGATCATTGCCACCGATGATATCTGCTACCGAAACATCATCGAGAGGAGTCAGCTGATCGCGCACACGCTCAGCCAGTCGCTTCAATGCCAAACCATCCATCGCATCGGATGAAAGCGTAATCACCGAAACCGGCACATCATCCACATCCAGTGGCTTGACCAGTGGCTCAGATGCCCCGGCCGGCAAACGATCCAGATTATGCATAATACGATCATATAGTTTGACCAGGCTGGCTTCCTTATCCTCACCCACTTTGAACATCACCGTTACCACGGCTTGTGAGTCCAGCGCAATACCGTAGGTGTGATCCACCCCGGTCATTTCCCGCAAAATCATTTCCAGCGGTCGCAAAATCAGATTCTGTACCTCTTCAGGTGAAGCGCCCTGCATCTGCACGATCACATTGGCGGCTGGCACATCAATGGTCGGATTCTCCTCACGCGGTGTGACCATCAGCGCCAATGCGCCGATCAGAAAGATCAATAAACTGAGCATCGGCGTCAGATTGGAGAACATCGCCGCCTTGCCGAAGCGGCCGGCAATATTGAGAGGTTCGGTGTTTTGCATGACTTATTTTCCCTGCACTTTCATACCGCTTTGCAACGGTGGGCTGGCATCCCAGGCAATGCGATCGCCATCGCGCAAACCAGCCAGAATTTCAACCTGATCAGCATTGATCTGCTCACCCGGACGAACCTGCCGATAGTGAGCAATACCTTTGTCATCCACAAGATAGATACCATGCAAACCGGCTCTTTCAACCACGGCGGTATTTGGAACCTTTAGCGCCTGACGCGTCCCCACAGCAAATCCGACCTGGGCATACATGCCGGGATGGATGGCCGGATCAGATTGCAGAGAAATTTTAATCATGAATTGATGCGATACAGCATCAGCAGCTTCCACCACCTGACGAACCACGCCGGTAATACGGCGTTTCATCGAGGGAATATCCACATCCACCTTGTCGCCTGCATGAATGCCGCTGACAAACTGTTCGGAAACATAAGTCTTAACCAGCAGGCTGGCAGGATCCTCCAGTATCAGGATCGCTGCGCCGGGCTGAGCCAGATCCCCTTTACTTAAACGTTTTTCAACCACAACTCCATTGACTGGCGACAGTACTTCGGCATAACCGAGTTGATTCCGGGCCTGTGCAACTTGAGATCTGGCGACTTTATAGCGCAGTCTTACCCGATCCAGTTGCTGCTTGCTGGCTGCATGATCGCGATACAGCGACTCATAGCGTTTCAGGTCAACACGTGCATCGGCCAGGTCAGCTTCAGCCTGTACCAGGGTTTGTTTGGCATTCACCGGATCAATACGTACCAGTACCTGCCCTTTTTTGACATGATCGCCTTCACGTACGGAAAGTTTTCGAATATAACCTGAAATACGTGAGCTGATCGACACACGATGATCAGAGGTTACAGTACCACTGGTCACGTAGTGCGTATCCACATCTACCGATTTCAGTGTCATCAGGCGGGCTTGCGTCTGAACCGCCTGCTGCGCCACAGGCGGATTTCCGCCTTCATGGCCGCAGGCCTGAAGAACAATCGCCAATCCGGCCATCATCAAAAACTGTCTGTTCATTGGGTAACTCCCTCATTGAGTGTGCCCACCGCCAATTGCAGGGCAACTTGGGCAATCGTGACATCATATCTGGCCCGGATACTTGATAACCGTGTTGTATCCACCTGTAACTGTGCATCGAGCAGGTCGGATGTCCTGGCCAGCCCCTGTTCATAGCGCAGAGATTTGATACGCAGCGACTCTTCACTCTGTTTCAGCGCTTCGCGCTCACTGGCATCGCGCACCTTGCTCTCGTCCAGCATACGCCATGCCCGACGAACTTCATTGCGAATTTGTTGTTTCCAATCCCCAAGCTTCAGCTCCAAGGCGATCTGCTTCGCGCGTGATGCACGCGTTCTTGCCCGATCCGAACCGCCGGCAAACAAATTCATACTGATCGTTGCACCAATCATGGTGTTGCGATTTTTCAAGGCCGGCGTGGAGGCATTCCACTCCTGACCGGCTACCAGATCGACATGTGGCAGAAATGCAGCCTTCGTCACATCGACTCCCGCCTGGCTGGCCTGATAAGCCGCTTCCAGCGCTTTCAAGTCAGCCCGTTTGGCCAATGCCACATCAACCGCTTCATCCACAGTCCACTCGGCCACGGCCAGATGCGGCTCCTTTACAGCAGTAATTCCTGTACCGGCATCCAGCCCCAGCACGCGTTGCAACGCATCCAGAGCCTGAGCATATGCATTGTTGGCCTGTTTCAGTCTCAATTGATTGCGTAGCAAATGCACATTCGCATCCATGACATCACTCTGGATCAATACGCCGCGTTTCTGTAATGCTTTCGTATCCTGATAGCGTTTCTCGGCTGCACTCACTGCTGTCTGCATCGCATGAATCGCCGCGTAGCTCTGACGGGTTTGTACATACGCAGCAACAGTCTGATAAACCACCTGTTGTCGCCTGTAATCATGGCTCAATATAGCCGCTTCGGCCTGATGATCCGCCTGTACCTTACCGGCCCATAATGCCCCACCCTGATAAATCGGCATGCGTATATTCAGACGAGTCTGATAGTTATTGATATAGCCCGGATCATTCAAAAAGACAGGATTAAAAGCCGCCGCAGTAATCTTGCGCTGATTCAGTTTTGTACCGAAATAGTTACTGGGAGAATCCGTCCTCGCCACACCGGTCGACAAGTCAATACGTGGCATGAAATGACCATAAGCCATATCCTGTCCTGCCCTTGCCTGTTCAATCGAACTGTTATCAGCAGCCAGCAACCGATTATGATGCAGGGCATAGTTTACACTCTCTCTGAGTGTTGTAATCTCTGCCGCATATGCAGACGCAGAGACCATCATAGCCGCGAAAACCACCATCTGTTTAATTAACACATTATAATTTACTGATATATTAGACCAAAAAAACACAGTTTACTCCCCTCTCCCAGCACCGCTGCACATTTCCGGGCAATAAATTTGTTTCAATGCCTGTACCAGATCCGCAAATGCCGGATTACCGATACGGTAGAACACCTGTTGCCCGCGTTTTTCATTGT
>CAZBEN010000095.1:0-3766 GCA_964490955.1 uncultured Zetaproteobacteria bacterium
ATGCGAATATCCTGATTCTGCATAATCGCTTCCATTTGCAAGCGTTGATACATGAGACCGGGGCCAGTGAGGTCATCCCGCTGGCCAATTAACAGGGCGGGCAGCTTACTCAGATTAATGGCCGCCAGCAGTGTACTCATTGAGCCGCCCTCCAAAACACGCCCTTTATCGACACGCAAACGCAGTCGGCCATCCAGGCCTTTCCACCATGGTTGATCGCGTAGCATCATACCCCGACCGGAAAAAAGAATGTGGCTCTCTCCACCCAGAAACCGGCTGGAAAGCTTTGACAATGTCATCATATGTCCAAAATCACCACTTAATTCTGCAAATCCCTGCCATTGCATGCCACCGCCCTGCTCCGGTGTAAGGGTGGCCGACATAATCAAATGCTGTTTTTCGACGCTGGCTGCAAATTTTCGCAACTCCACACGACCTTCTCCCAATAATGAGAAACGTGCGTCTACATCCATGATATCGAGCTGACTTGTATGGATCTGGGCCGCCTCAAAAATACCGACACTGCCCTGATCCGAGGACATATTAATATGTACACCGCTCATACGGGCATCATCCCAGTCAAACTGGTCGATATCGGCTTGCAGAAGCCAGTCTTTATCCATCATCTGTACAGAGTGGTCAAGTGCCTTGGGTAGCGCATTTCGATTCAGATAACGTGCATCGACATCTATTTTCCATGGTTTCTTATCGCCAAAAGGAACATCAATGCCCAGCGACCCGCTGAAAGAAGGCGTGTGTACTCCTTTGAATTGTGCTTTCAAACCCTCCCGGTTGATACTGGCACTTCCCCCTTGCAATTTAATCTGGTTACCCTGACTTACCAGGTTATCCAGATGGATAGTGGATATCTCACCCTTCATATCCAGTTCTCCCTGATAACGAACCGAGAGTGGGTCACCGGATTTTTTACTGGAACCCAGTAAATCTTCCCAACTCGCATCCTTTAAATCCAGCATGCCTGACCAGTGACCATCAAAGATAAGGCTGGTGGAAATCGAACCGCCGGCATGGGTCAGTGGTAGCTGCAGATGCGCTGCCAGCGCTGCCAGTTCTCCTTTCCCCGATGCATTCAGACTGATAATTTCCCATGTTTCACCTGCCGGAGCCATTTCCAGTGACAGCTCGGCGTTAAAATGCTCGCCATTGATATGCACACCTTGAAACTTAAAGCCGGACTTTTGGCCCCACTGTACCTCCCCTTCGGATAATTGCAGGGACTGCCCCTGCACAGAAACATTCCATATACCTTCGGGGTACAGGGTGGCACTGGCCTGTTTCGGCACAGATTCACTTGGATCCCAAAGCAGTTGAAACGTGCTATTGGCTTTGGCACCATTCCATGTCCAGCCAGTCACACTGGCCGGGCCGAACCATTGCAACAGGTTGGCGACATCAGCCGTGGAATGACCCGAGATATGCAGATCCAGCGTACCCCATGGAATATACAACTCGCCAGTGGAATGGCCCAGATTTCTGGGCAGCTCTGTATCCAGAAATCTGGCATGCAGGCCTTCCTGATTAATATCCACCTGTACGCGACTGTGCAGCAAAGCATCGTCGGAAACTCCCAGTGCAAGATCAGCATCATCGACCTGCGCTTGTAACCGATATTGCATCGCATCCCGTGCCTCAGCTTCAGGCCAGTCTTGCAGAGGATTGGCCCAGAGCAATGTCATTTCAGCTTTCACCTGGCTGGCGGTGCCGGCGTGCATCAGTGAAAGCCAGTGTCGCCAGTCCTCATCACCAAGTGGGCGCAACCAGGACCAGATAACAGGCATATTCAGTCGGTCGGATTCCGCTTTCATGTTCAGATGGCCATCCTGCCAGCGGCCCTGTGCATTGATATGATTCTCACCAAGCCCCCAGTTCAGGCTGTGGATTTCAATCGCTTCAGGCTGAAGTAACTGGCCCGATTGGATGGCAATATTTACTTCCGCATTCATCCGGTTCAATTGGATGGTGTGCATCGTATCCGGCATAATGGAAAACACTTGCTCAGATGCAACGGATGCGGCGAGGTGCCAGTTCAACTTGTCATTTCGCCGCAATTCGATATCAATATCAGGATCACCGTTTATCTGACTGGCCAGTGCGTCCGGTAACCAGTCGGCATGCTGACCGTGTAATTTTAATCTGCGGGGGAACCCATCATCATCCAGCTGTACTGAGGCATTGAGCGAAGGTGATGTTGCCCGCAAACTGCGGCCAGCACTGTCCAGAGTGAGTGACAGCGAAGCGATATGGCCATGCCAGTCGCCATAGCGCCAGTTCAGACTAACATTTTCTAACATCAATTGGTCGGCAAAGGCCAGCGCAGAGGAATCAGTAACTTGTAAATCAAGTGTCCCCTGATTCAATCGAATCCGGTCTGGCGTGATTTCACTGTTGAACAATCCCGTGATCGGAATACGGACAGCCGCACTGCCATCATGGAATGCGAACGTATTGTCCTCACTGATAAAATCTACATAATCCACTTGCAACCATAGAAACCCGGCCCAATACCAGGATAACTCACCTAGTCGCAATTCTTTCAACTCCAGCTCCTGCTGGATATATCGTTCGATGGCAGGCTTCAATGTTTGCAGGTTAGGGAACTGTGAATAACCCCAAGCCGTCAGAAGCATGAACGCAAGCAGAAGCAGAAAGAACACGCGCCGGCAAGATGCCAGCGCGCGTTTTAAAGTGCTGCCGGGTTTGGCAAGCCTTTCAGTGCTGTTCAGCTCTGGTCCTTCGCTTTCAGTTTGGCGATTTTTTCTTCCAGAGTTTTCAACAGATTTGGATATCCGCCATTCTCAAGCGTGGATTTAAAATCCTGATAGAAGGTACGCACCATACTGGTGCCCTCAATGCGAATATCATAGACCTGCCAACCATTATCAGTCTGGTGCAGGCGATATTCAACCGGCGTTTCGCGCGAGCCGTCGATGACTGTCGATTTGACGCGCGCCTTGTCTTTCTTTAACTCGGCATCAGCAAACACCACTTTCTGACCTTTGTATTCACTCAGTCGATTACCATACGAGCGCTCCAGCAAATCACGAAAGACCTCGGTAAAATGCAGACGTTCAGCATCATCTAGTTTTTTCCATGGTTTGCCCAGACTGCGTTTGGCCATGGCACGATAATCAAACCGGCCTTTCACAATCTGTCGAATCGCTTCACGATCCTTGCTGGAAATCACACTGCTATCTTCACGATGCTCAAGTACATCAATCAACTGATTAACGGTATTTTCAATGACGGCTCTGGGGCCTTCATCAGCAGCCCATGCAGATGTGGTCAGCAACATGGCGGCAATAATGGTGATACGTTGGAAAAGTTTCATCATAAACTCCTTGACGTTAATAGCCCATATCGTAACAGCAGCAGGTCGCGGCTCGAGGCGAAATGATTACTCCTTACCGCTGAAAATATACTTGCTGATCAAATCTTCAATGTTGATAGCAGACTCGGTTTCTTCAATTTCATTGCCCGATTCAAGAAAAGTATCTTCCGAACCCTGGGTAATGCGAATATAGCGGTCGCCGATAATGCCCTTGGTACGTACCGAGGCAAACGAGTCCTCAGCTATTTTCACGCCGTCATGAATGCGCAAAATCATGGTGGCATGGTCATTATTGGTGAGTGTAACTGTATCAACGCGTCCGATGATGACGCCAGCCATCATAATATCACTGCCATTACGCACACCGCCAGCATCGTCGAAGTCTGCGGTCAGGGTGTATCCGGATTCGCCCAAACC
>CAZBEN010000096.1:0-3740 GCA_964490955.1 uncultured Zetaproteobacteria bacterium
TAATCACGTACTTTTTTAAATATATCCAGCACTTTGTTGGTACGGGCGAATGTTCTGGTTCTCCAGCCCTGTTTGGTGGCAACAATATCCATTTTGGCCGAACCGGCATTGATAAACTCCCAGCCGACATCAAAGCTCATGTGCTCGCCGATATAGGGCATGCAATCAGATACTGGAGAGACCTTTGTCGAGGCTACAGACTTTGCAATTGCAAAGGCAGGGGGTGCCAGCGATATGATTACAAAAAGTATCGCTGATAAGCGAAATGTCATAGTTACAGGCGCGTTGTTTGCTTCATGTTAACAAGCCGATAGCACTCATGATCAGATTGTCATGTAATAGGCTGATTGTACCCATGATGATCATACCACCAAGCAAGGCAGAAAGGTGATTCCATTCCCGATGCTGTTTGACCAGTGCCCAGCTGAATGAACCGCTAAAAACCTGCCTGTTCCAGCGTGGTAGCAGGGCAGGGGTGGTTGCCATGAAATCGCGATAGGTATCACCGAACAGATCAATGAGGTTCTGTTCCTCATTTTTCCATGTTGGCATATAAATAATGAAAAAAGAGGTGCTGACAATAATAAAGGCCAACAGACTGCTACCAGTGATGCAAAACCCCGTGGCAACCAGGAAATGACCCAGATAAAGCGGATGGCGGCACATGGCGTAGGGGCCGGTAACTGTGACTTCTGCTGATTTGTGAATGTGGCCGGAAGCCCACAGCCGTAAGCCTTCACCCATGGCAACGATGACAAACCCGGATATCCAGCTTATGAGGGTTGGTTTTGCCAGAAGCAAAATAGCCGCCCCCATCAATACACTGGCTGGAATACGGGCGTGCAAAAGCATGCGATGAGCAAATGACTTTTCAGAGCTCATGTAAAATCCTTGTGATGGATTCCGGGTCGATGGCATCCATACAGATGAATTGATCGCAGCTCCTTTTGAAGCAGGGGCCGCAGGCCGGATTGGATTCGATATGCCAGTGTAGATCTCCTTGTGTTTCAGCATCCGCAAAAGGAGCGGAGCGCCAGGATGCCGATGGCCCCCAGAATGTTACCGTAGGTGTACCCAGTGCTGCTGCCAGGTGCAACATACCGGTATCTGCACCGACCACAGCACGCGCCCCTTTCAAGAGCGTGCACAATGCTGACATATTCAGGCGCTCGGGCAAGGCGAAGCCATTACACTGTTCAGCCAATCTGACCGCCAGTGCTTTTTCATCCGGGCTTCCCCAGCTAAATACCGGCATTTTCCCGGAAGCAATCAGACTATCGGCTATAGTCAGCCAGCTACGCTCAGGGAATGTTTTGGTTTTCCATCCCCCGGCCGTGTGCAGAATCATCAACGGCTTGTCTGCGAGATCCAAACGCGACAGCAAGTTTGCATCCATACTGATCCCGGTTTTCGCGATGTCTATGCGAGGAGGCTTGTATGCAAGCGCCGATGCAGGTGCCTGGCCGGGGTGATGGGTAAAAGGGGCCATGGCTACGCGTCGATATTGTTGCACCACATGTTTTTCATCGTGATGAAATTTTACCGGGCGTGTCAACCAGGCACTGGCTTTTTCCCGAAGTTGCTCTTTATCAATGCCGTAAACCGGACTTCCGACAGCTCGAGCCAACAGCGCGGATTTCAGCAAGCCCTGTAAATCCAGAATGGCATCGAATCCTGTATTTTTAAGTTGGCGAATGGCTTGCCATGCAGAAGTGAGTGGCTGTTTTCCTTTCATTGCAACAATATGTACGGCAACGGTTTGCGGGAAAATTTCGGTGACAAATGTATACCGTGCATCCACCAGCCAATGCACCTCGGTCACTTCAGGACGGGATAACAGGTCATCGAGCGCTGGCAGTGCATGGATGATATCCCCGAATGCCGAGAGTTTAACAATCAGGATTTTCATAAGTGCCTTGTTTCCTCTCCTATCATCGCGAGGCAGGCATCCAATAGCATCGTCGGAGTGATATTGGCCATACAGGGATGCCCCTGAACTGTACACTCCCGTTTCAGGCAAGGGCTGCAATCGGCCGGTTGATAGATTACCCGTACATGTGGACCACTGGGGGAAGTGCGTTCCGGGTCGGTGGCACCAAATGGTGTGACGGTAGGAATTCCTATTCCTGCTGCGACATGCATAAGCCCCGAATCGTTACATAACATCAAGCGGCTTCCTGCAATCAGCTGCAGGGCTTCTGCCAAACTGGTTTTGCCGGCTGCATTCCAGCGCGGAGTTGCAACATTCTCCAGAATGCTTTGGCCGACTTCATGATCTTCAGGCATACCCAGAATGATCGGTTGCCAGCCCGATTCAGCCAATCGTTGCACAACCTTGTTGTAGCCTTTGGCCGGATAACATTTGGCACCGCCAAATTGGGCACCAGGGGCGATACAAATCACCTGTTGTGGATTTAACCCATGCTGTTGCATGAAATGATGAGCGCCCGCTTTGGCTTGATCAGGAATACAAAGCCTGACTTCGATTTCTGCTGCGGGAATATCCAGTTGAGCGGGAATATCCAGATAAAAATGACGATGGTGTTCATTTTTCAACTTGACACGATGGGGTAATGACTTGCTTAACAGTAGTCGGCGCCACTGGCCACGATAAGCAATCAGTTGACTGATTCCAGCTTGACGGCACTGGAGGGCGGAGCGAAAACTGTTGGGAAACAGAAATGCCATATCAGCTTTGGGAATCGTTTCCTGATATGTAGTACCGGGTAAATTCAAATACGGTAACAGGTCGCTCAGCCAGGGTTTGCCGCACACGGAAATTTGTTCAGTGTGGCTATGCCTGATGTGATATTCACAGATAGCACGCATGGCCGGTTGAGCCATGACTACATCTCCGATCCAGTTGGGTGGCATCAACAGCAGATGTGAAACTGTCTTCATGTTGTCGTCTGTATGCTGCTATCCAGTGGGGCACAGACAAAGATATGTTGCTCACGCTTACAAAATGGCAGATGGATGGTGTATATTTTTTGAATAACCTCATCTTCGATGTTGAAATGACGTGCCAGAGTGCGCCGGATACCAGTCCGGGTATAATAATAGGGACGGGTTCTGGAGCACAGGCTGGGGAACATACACAGAGCCATGTAATGCAAGCGTGCTTCAAGCTGGCCATGTGTACGGATTGCCAGAATTAACTTGCCTCCCGGCTTCAACAATCGTTCGATTTCATTGACGACCAGTTCGGGGTTAAGCGTATGGGGGATCATATTCAGACAAATGATCAGATCGTAACTGGCTGCAGGTTTTGGGATATCTTCTGCTGCTGTAGCCAGATATTCGCCTTCCTCAGGCAATTCACCCGGGAACATGCGCCTGAAATCATCGACCATCGGATCGAGGTACGTTTTATGTTGTTGAGGTAACAGACGGGAGATGCAAATTGGGCCGCATCCGATTTCCAGCACAGTGCCATCTTCGGGATATTGCTTGGCATAACGCTGTAATAACGACAGCAGTGATCGCTCAATCCGCTCCCGTTCCGAACTCAGGTTTTTGTTTTTCCATGCCTGCAGTGACAGTTTCTGGGATGCCAGCCAACGAATATTGGGTACGGGGCTGTGTTTACTCATACCTGTTCCTGATTTTTCCTGTTTTGTTCATCCCGACCTTGTTCACCCTGTTCTTTTTCATCCAGATATAACCAGCGGCGGTGAATCCATAACCACAGTTCCGGACGTTGGTGAATCATAGGCGCAAAGCTGTCGCAAATCACCTGC
>CAZBEN010000097.1:0-2094 GCA_964490955.1 uncultured Zetaproteobacteria bacterium
AAGGTGGCCGTATCGCCTTCGATACGCACCCACTCGTGTTCTTTGGTATATTTCAGATTGGCTGAAATTGTCATGTTAATCTCCCAGAGTTGTTACCTTCTTACATTGCTGCGTACAAACGGCAGACTCGTGCGTTCGGCAGGAATTTGTTTGCCGCGAATCTCCACACTCAGTGCGCCCGCATCCGCATGTTCGGGTTTTACATAGGCCAGTGCAACCCCTCCGGCCATCGGTGAATGCATGCCGGAAGTTATTTCGCCGCTTTTCTCGCCATCCACGAACACCGCATAATGCTCTCTCGGGATACCGCGTCCGGTCAGCTTCAGCGCAATCAGCCGTTGTTGTGGGCCCTGTGCCTTGCGTATTTCCACCGCCTGTTTGCCAATGAAATCACCCTTATCGAGTTTGGTGATCCACATGAGCTTCGCTTCCACCGGAGTGACGGCATCGGAAATCTCATGACCGTAGAGCGCATACCCCATTTCGGTACGCAGCATATCGCGGGCAGCAAGTCCGATCGGCTCTGCGCCGTTTTCCAGCAACTGTTTCCATACATCCACGGCAATGGTATTGGGTACATAAATCTCGAAGCCGTCTTCGCCGGTATAGCCGGTGCGCGATACAATCGCGTCGACTCCGTTCACGTTGACCTGTGCGAATTTGTAATAACCGATGGCATCCAGGCCGGTATCCACCAGCGGCTGCAGTGCTGCCTGTGCGGCAGCACCTTGAAGGGCCAGCAGTGTGGTGTCGTCGGATTCATCTGTTACACAGACATCGAAATCAGCTGCATGGGCCTGAAGGTGCGCCACGTCCTTGTGGCGATTGGCCGCATTGATGCAGAGATAATATTCAGTAGCGCTGATTTTGTAGGTGGTGATATCATCGATAAATGTGCCGCTCTCATTCAGCAGGGCGGAATAATGAACCTGCCCAATGGCCAGTTTCGACACATCATTGGTAGTGATATATTGCAGGAACGCCAGTGCCTGACCACCGCTGACGCGTACTTGTCCCATGTGGCTGATGTCGAAAATGCCGGCCTGGCCTTCCCGTACGGCAGTATATTCTTTCAGGGCGCCGTGTTTATATTGTACCGGCATTTCAAAGCCGGCGAATGGAACGATTTTCCCACCCAATGCCACGTGCTCATCAAATAACGGTGTTTTTTGTAATTCGGTCATATTGATCCTTCAGGTATCGCCAATATGCAATTTAAATGCTTCAACGGTATTGGCCAGTAGCATGGTAATAGTCATCGGCCCGACACCTCCCGGAACCGGTGTGATCCATGCCGCATGCTCGGCAGCCGCATCATACTCAACATCGCCAGTCAGACTGCCGTCGTCCAGGCGATGGATGCCGACATCAATGACAATGGCACCGGGTTTGATCCATTCACCTTGAATTAATCCTTGTTTGCCGGCGGCTGCAACAACAATATCGGCACGTTCGACATGGGAGCGAAGGTTGTGTGTGAATTTATGGGCAATGGTGACGGTTGCTCCAGCCAGTAATAGTTCCAGCGCCATGGGGCGACCCACGATATTTGATGCACCGACAATGACGCATTCCTTGCCATGCAAATCCAGCCCTGTTTCTTCCAGCAGCTTCATACAGCCATACGGGGTACAGGAGCGCAGTGCCGGCTTGCGCGCTGCCAGTCGGCCGACATTGTACGGGTGAAAACCATCAACATCCTTGCCCGGATCAATGGCTTCAATCAGCGAGTCGGGGTTGATGTGGTCGGGCACCGGCAGCTGTACCAGGATACCATCCACTTTCGGGTTGGCGTTGAGTTCGGAAATTAAACCCAGTAAATGCTGCTGAGTGGTGTCTGCCGGCAAATCGTGGGCAAAGGATTCAATACCCATGTTTGCACACCCCGATTTCTTGTTGCGTACATATACTTGCGAAGCGGGATCACTGCCCACCAGAATCACTGCCAGTCCGGGAGCACGCCCGTGCTTTTCGGTCAATTCGGCCACTTCAGTAGTCAGTGTTTTGCGCATGCGCGCAGCCAATGCCTTGCCATCCAGTATCTTTGCACTCATAAGGCTGCGCATTGTTGCAGCAAGTGCCTCTTTCGACAAT
>CAZBEN010000097.1:2194-3681 GCA_964490955.1 uncultured Zetaproteobacteria bacterium
CGCAGAGTTACACAGAGTAAAAACAAAAAAGAAACCTGGAAGGCTGTATTGATCAACGCATACAGTTGATCAATACAGCCAATAAATGCAGGAATCATGCCGCCTCTTTTATGTCTTTGACTCTACTCTGCGGTAAGAGGTTTTAGGTTTATAGCTTTCTGTACTTCGTGCGCTTCATGGTGGATAGTTTCTACTCATGAGAATTGGTATTGATTTGGGCGGCACCAAAATCGAACTGATTGCGCTGGATGAGCAGGGCACAGAACAGGTTCGTTTTCGGCGACCGACGCCTGCTGGTAATTACGGTGCGATAATTGATCTGATCGCAGCGATGGTTCAGCAGGCAGAGAGTGAGTTGGGTGTTGCGGCAAGCATCGGGTTGGGAACGCCGGGTGCGATTTCACGTCAAAGCGGGATGATGAAAAACTGCAATTCCACCTGTCTGAATGGCCGGACATTCAAGGAAGATATAGAGCAAGTATTACAACGGGAAGTGCGTTTGAGTAACGATGCCAACTGTTTTGCTTTGTCGGAAGCGGTGGATGGTGCAGGCGCAGGCAGTGCAGTGGTATTCGGTGTGATTCTCGGTACAGGTGTGGGTGGCGGTCTGATAGTAAACGGGCAGGTGCTGGATGGCGTAAACCATATCGCCGGTGAATGGGGGCATAATCCGTTGCCGGTGGGTTCCCTTTCTGAATTGCCCGGCCCGGCATGTTATTGCGGTCGGCATGGTTGTATTGAGGCATGGCTTTCCGGCCCGGCCATGCAGGCGGAACATTTTCGGCACTACGGTAAAAAACTGACCGCTGCCGATATTGCATCTGCCGCACAGGCTGGTGATGTTGCCTGTCTGCAAACACTCGAAATCTATTGCGAACGTCTGGCCAGGGCGCTGGCGATGGTGATCAATATCATTGATCCGGATGTGATTGTGCTCGGCGGAGGGCTGGGCAATATCGAGATGTTGTATTCGCGTGTGCCGCTATTATGGCACAGATATATTTTTTCAGATGAGATTCGAACCAGCCTGTTAAGACCGGTACACGGTGATTCGTCCGGTGTGCGCGGGGCGGCATGGTTGTGGGGGCGAGCATGAAGATTGCACATATTGGGTTGATTGTAGCGGATTTGGACCGGTCTGCCCTGTTTTATGAGGGCGTTCTGGCGCTGCATCGTATTGCACGGCCACCATTGCCTTTCGACGGTATATGGTATGGTCTGGAAGATGGGCAGCAGATTCATCTGATGTGGCTGGATAGCCCGTATGGCGATTGTGAAAAACCGGCACATGGTGGACGCGACAATCATGTGGCGCTGCAAGTGGATGATTTCGAAGCGATTCGACAGAGGCTCGATGCTGCGCGTATCCATTATACGACCAGCAAATCCGGTCGCGCCGCGATCTTCTGCCGCGATCCCGATGGCAATACGCTTGAGATCATCAAGTCATAGTGTTTTTTCACCACAGAGTACGCAGAGTTTCACAG
>CAZBEN010000098.1:0-2192 GCA_964490955.1 uncultured Zetaproteobacteria bacterium
TACCCGGATTTGTCGCCAAATTGATGGCGATTTTTACTTCAGTGTTACCGACGCCGCCTATCACACTGGATCAGTTGAAATTGCTGGGTCATGATAATGTAGTCAAAGGTGATGTATTCCCGGCCGAATTTGGCGAAGCGGCAGCCCTGGAGCTGGTGCTGCCAACTTATATATGTGCTTCGCGGCCGGAGCAACTTCAGCATCAAATGGATGAGTTTCGTCAACATTACCGTAAAGGTAGCATTTGAATTATCCTTTTATCGTCGGGGCTGTCGTTGCAGCTTATCTGCTTGGATCTGTGCCGTTCGGGCTGCTACTGACAAAATTATTATCCCATAGGGACCCGCGTGAATATGGCAGTGGGAATATTGGCGCAACCAATGCCATGCGTACGGGAGGTAAGCTCGTGGGTGGGCTGACTCTGCTGGCTGATATTGCCAAGGGCATGATTCCGGTCTTGCTGGCGCTGCTGGTCGGGTTGCCGGAAGCCTGGATAGCAGCCATAGCGGCAGCTACTTTTCTGGGACATATATTTCCCCTCTATCTGGGATTCAAAGGAGGTAAAGGGGTGGCTACTATGCTCGGGGTGATGCTGCCCTGGCAGCCCGTGGCGGCAGGCATCGGCATGCTTGTCTGGTTTATCGCACTAAAAACAAGCCATTATGTCTCGTTGTCCTCAATTCTGGCAGCAGTGTTGCTTCCCTTGCTGATTGTGTCGACTGGCGGTTCAGTGCCCGCCCTGTTGGTCGGCATGGCTTTTGCCGCACTGGTAACATGGAAACATGCAGCCAATATCAAACGCTTGATGGATGGTACGGAACCGTCAACAGGAAAAAAACGGGTCGATAGCTCTTGATGCCATGAACATCATAAATTGCGCGGCATATCACTCTGTGACATGGTTTCAACAATCCGGGAGGCGGACATGACCCTTAAACAGCTTATCTTACCGGTCTTGATGTCCGGATTACTTTTTTCTGCCCTGCCACTGTATGCAGGTACGCAGCAGGTTGATTCAAAGCTCAGTATCAGCGATGTGAAATCAGATTTTACGCAGCCTTATGTTGTGAAGAAGGGCGATACGCTGTGGGATATTGCCAATTACTTTTTCAGGGATCCATGGAAATGGCTTAAAATATGGGAGCACAACCTTTATATCACCAATCCCGATCTGATTTATCCCGGTAACAAGATATGGTTTGATGGCAGCCAGTTGAGTCAGGGAGGGTTGACCCGGATACAGCCTCGTCCACAGGTTATCATCCTGCCAGTGGAGCGTATGGAAGAGAAAGAAGATTCATCTATGTTGCTGACAGCGTTGCAGCGGCAGGGGTTTATTCAGCCGGATCAGGTGCAGGGCGCGGGTTATATTCTGGATTCCCGGGATGATCGCCTTAATTATGGTGAACATGATCGTGTATATTTGAAACTGGATCAGCCTGCCAAGCCCGGGGCTTTGTTTGATGTATTCCGCAGCACTGATGTGCTGCGTGAATCCAACAGTGGTAATGAACTTGGCGTTCTTATTAAACATATGGGCCAGATCAAAGTCCTTTCGGCAGAAAATGGCGTGTCTAGCGCCGTTGTCGTGAAAGCATTTGAGGAAATTTCCCGTGGCGACCGCGTGAAGCTGGCTCGGACGATTGATCCGCACATCGTGCTTAGTTACCCGGGTTCTTCACTATCCGGCACAGTGATCTATATTCGTAATGATGCACATGAGGCTGGCCAACATCAGGTGATTGGAATCAATCTGGGCCTGAAGGATGGGCTGAAAGCCGGTATGCAAATGTCTATTTTCAAAGCTGGACGTATAGTGAAGGACAAGGTGACTGGCGGCGAAGTGTTATTGCCGCAAGAGCAGATTGGTGAGTTACTTATTCTGGTGCCCCAGCAGCTGGCTTCGATTGCACTGATCACCAAATCAACAGGGCCGATCAATGTTGGTGATGCCGTTAAATACGCGCTCCCACGATAAAGAATACAGCCCATCCCGCTAATATTAAATATATAGAATGTTACCGCATCCATACCAGGCAGGGATACGCCAGACAATCGAGCTAACCTGATACCAGGCTATGATTTAGTATCAGATTAAAATCACATCTAAAGATTGGAAGCTGAAAAAAACATTAGTCTGAAGCCGAAGGCCAGAGTAACGCTTGCCAAAACGACAGGCTTTTTCACATGGT
>CAZBEN010000098.1:2292-3668 GCA_964490955.1 uncultured Zetaproteobacteria bacterium
CGTCCATGTATGGCCCCCTTCAGGCGCGCCACGTGCAACATTGCTCTCGTGCAATGTTGTGTAAGCGAAGGCAAAACAATGCTTGTGCCTGAGCGGGGTTATTTTTGTCAGGATGGCAATAAATCAACATCCCCCTAATGTTCAATTTGAGATATTTTGGCAGATGGCTCTCTGGTAATATCATGGATATGCGGGGTAGGGTAAGGCGATGATTACTGATAAGGCATCAGCATGGTTGCGGCTGGCTATGGTGCGTGGCATTGGGCCGATGATGGGGCGTAAACTGGTGCAGGCTGTTGGCGGTATTGATGCGCTGTGGTTGCAGTCGGCACATGAGTTGAAAACAGTGGATGGCATTGGCCCACAATTGCTGACAGCGCTTGGGAAGAATCTTGATCCGGTCGTCGAATCGGTGGTTGAACTGTGTCGGCAGCGGAAAATCGGTCTGCTTTGCCCGGATGATCCGGACTGGCCGGCCTCATTACAGCTATGCGATGATGCACCGTTACTGTTATTTTTTCAGGGTGATGTCTGCAGTTTGAATGGCGCCCACATGCTGGCCGTGGTGGGGGCACGGCGTGCCAGCAGGGAAAGCACCCTGGTTACCCGGCGCTGGTGTTGTTATTTATCCAATCGTCAGATTTGCATTGTGAGTGGTATGGCATATGGAATCGATGCGGCAGCACACGGCGGGGCACTTGAAGGCAATTCTCCCACCGTGGCTGTACTGGGCTGCGGGCTGGCTACGTTGACCGAACAGCAACAGAATCAGGTGCGGGCCATTACAGCACGGGGTTGTGTGATCAGTGAGTTTTTGCCGGAAGTGACAGCTAAACCGGAATATTTTCCGCGTCGAAATCGCATTATTGCCGGATTGAGTCATGCCACGCTGGTCATGGAAGCGGATATACGTTCAGGTTCGTTGATTACGGCAAGAAATGCCATTGATTACGGACGTGAGGTATTCACCGTTCCCGGCTCGGTATTGGGTGGCAACCATGCGGGATGCCACCGGTTGATTCGTGAAGGCGCTGTATTGACCGAAAATGCTGATGAAGTGTTGCAATCCATGGGCTGGGCTCCGGGCGAAAAGGGGAATGCGGCAGGCAGAAAAACCTATCATCCGGTCGATGCGGATGAGGCGAAACTGTTGCAGGCACTGTCCTCTGGGAGCATACATCTGGACCACTTGGCCGAAACTTGCGGCTTGACCGTACCCGAACTTTCCCCCATCGTGCTGCGCCTTGAGCTGCAGGGTGTGATTGAACGACTGCCCGGTAGCCGTTATCTGTTATCTGTGGAGTTGCATCGAACATGAGCGCTGTTGTTGTGGTGGAGTCTCCCGCCAAAGCGAAAACCATCGAAAAATATCTGGG
>CAZBEN010000099.1:0-3533 GCA_964490955.1 uncultured Zetaproteobacteria bacterium
GGCTGGGCGAGTTTGCCCATGCCTACGCCTTCAGCTTCGCAAATACTGCTGATCAGGCTGTGAGCCGCCTCGCCTGAAAACACGTCAATGGCTTCGATACCGGTAATAAATTGTTCGATTAATGGCCAGGTCGTATCCCTGAAATTCTTTTTGACGGCTTTTTCCTGATATTCCGCTGGTGCCTGATAAAAGAAACGTGCGCCTTCGGCCAGATCAACGAGATTCTTCGAACGTTCCTGCAGGGATGCAATCACAGCGGCCAGATCAGGGCCGGAAGACACATCTACGCCCATCAGGCGTGTCACTTCATCGACCAGATCAGCCGGATCGGCCTGACGCAAGTAGTGGCCATTTAACCAGTCCAGCTTTTGCTGGTCGAAACGGGCCGCCGCCTTGCCAACCTGCGACAGGTCGAATAATTCAATTAACTGTTCACGGGAAAAAACTTCTTCATCACCGTGCGACCAGCCGAGTCTGGCCAGATAATTATTCATCGCATCCGGCAAATACCCCTGCTCGCGATAGTCTGTAATCGCCACAGCACCATGGCGTTTGGACATCTTGGCACCATCCGGCCCATGAATCAGCGGGATATGAGCAAACTGAGGTATGGGTAGTCCGAGGGCCTGATAAAGCTGAATCTGGCGCGGTGTATTATTCAGGTGATCCGATCCGCGCACCACATGCGTGATGCCCATGGCGGCATCATCAACGACTACGGCCAGATTGTAGGTGGGGGTGCCGTCGGTGCGCAGCAGAATCAGATCATCGAGTTCGGCATTGGGAAAGCTGACCGGTCCAAGCACCAGATCGTTGACGATGGTGTCACCCTCATCGGGAGAGCGAAAGCGAATGACGTAAGGTTGATCATCCGACTGCTCCGGACGATGTCGGCAACGACCATCGTACATCGGTTTTTTACCGGCAGCACGCTGGGAGTCACGCATTTGGTCGAGTTCATCTTTACTGCAGTAGCAGCGGTAGGCATGGCCCTTTTCAATTAATTGTTCGACGGCCCGGACATGCTCGGCCTGACGTGATGCCTGAAATACCGGTTCTTCGTCCCAGTCCAGCCCCAGCCAGTTCAGTCCATCCAGGATAACCCGGGTGGCTTCATCGGTTGAGCGTTCCCTGTCCGTATCCTCGATGCGCAACACAAACTGGCCGCCATGATGGCGGGCATAAAGCCATGCGAACAGTGCCGTGCGGGCACCACCAATATGCAGCATGCCGGTTGGTGACGGGGCAAAGCGGGTACGTACAGTCATGTGATCTCCTCGGCTGAATGAGTGGCGCGCACGCTAACCTGAACATTTGCCGATATCACGGATTTCTCAAAGTCCTGATATTCTCTCTCAAATCCCGAAGACTTATGCAAGAAAAAGGCCCGCATCCGGCGGGCCTTGGGTTGTTCAGTTATCGGGATCAGGTATATGCCAGCCAGTCCTCATGAGCCGTGCTGCGGCCATGTACGACATCAAAATATTTCTTTTGCAGCACTTCAGTTACCGGTCCGCGTGAACCGCAGCCGATAGTCCGGCCATCCAGTTCCCGGATCGGCGTCACTTCAGCCGCTGTGCCGGTAAAGAATGCTTCATCGGCGACATAAACTTCATCGCGTGTGATGCGTTTTTCCCGTACTTCATAACCGGCTTCCGTAGCCAGTTGAATGACCGTGGCACGTGTGATGCCATCGAGCGCGCTGGTCAACTCCGGTGTGTAAATGACGCCGTTATAAACCATGAAGAAGTTTTCACCGCTGCCTTCGGCCACAAATCCGTCCACATCAAGCAGCAGCGCTTCATCGTAGCCGTCGCGCTGGGCATCGGAGAGGGCCAGCATGGAGTTGATATAATTACCATTCGCCTTGGCCTTGCACATGGCGATATTGACATGGTGTCGGGTGAACGAAGAGGTGCGAATGCGAATCCCGTTTTCCAGTGCATCCTGACCCAGATATGCGCCCCAGTTCCATGCAGCCACAATGACATGGGTCTTCAGATTATCGGCACGCAGCCCCATGCCTTCGGAACCGTAAAACACCATGGGGCGCAAATAGGCCGAATCCAGTCCGTTTTCGCGCACGGCTGCAAGCTGCGCCTGGTTCAGTTCGTCTTTGGAAAAAGGCATGCTCATATTCATGATTTTGGCCGAACGGAACAGGCGATCCGTATGCGCCTGCAAACGAAAAATAGCAGTGCCCTGATCAGCATGGTAGGCGCGCACACCTTCAAAAACGCCCATGCCGTAATGCAGCGTATGCGTCAGTACATGCACTTTGGCCTCACGCCAGTCAACCATCTCGCCATCGAACCAAATTACGCCGTCACGATCTGCAAAGTTCATCTGTTCTGCTCCTGAATAAAAGTCGGCCAAATGTAGCGTTTCAAGGCAGTCTGCGCCATCGTTGCGCGTGCATTGGTATTTTGCCGTGTTAGTCTGGCGACATGATTCGTGGAGAACAACTCAGCAAGTCTTATGGTGATGTCATGGCATTAACGCCGACTGATATTCATGTCAGGGAAGGCAAGATTACAGCCATTATGGGGGGGTCGGGCTCCGGCAAGACAACGCTGTTGCGATTGCTGGCAGGGTTGGAAAAGCCCAGTTCCGGCCATGTCTGGTATGGCGATGAAGATTTATGCGCCATGACTGACAAACGGCTGTATGAACTGCGCCAGAGTATGGGGATGCTGTTTCAATACTCGGCCCTGCTGAATTCATTGAATGTGTACGATAACGTTGCTTTCCCGTTGCATGAACATACCGACCTCGATGAGGAAGTGATTCAAACCATGGTGTCGATGAAACTTGAGCAGGTCGGTTTGCGAGGTTTTGAACATTTGATGCCGTCTGAACTCTCCGGCGGTATGGCCAAGCGTGTGGCATTTGCGCGAGCCATGGCCATGGACCCCAAGGTTGTGTTTTTTGATGAGCCGACCTCCGGTCTGGATCCGATATCTTCGGGGGTTATCAGTACGTTGATTCAGAATACTGCACGGAAAAATCGTATGACATCTATTGTGGTCACCCATGATGTATCCGCAGGTTTGGCTATTGCCGATCATGTGATTCTACTCTGGCAGGGGCGCATTATTGCCAAGGGGATGCCGGACGCGATTCGTGACAGTGATGATGCGCGTGTGCAACAGTTTCTCGAAGGCCGACCTGACGGTCCTATCCCGTTTTCACGCAGTACAACATCCTATATTGATGATCTGACGCACAGACCCGGCACCGTGCGCCTGGAAACATGAGCCGCTTATGACTGACTTATCCATCAAACAATCAGCTGTCTCCGTATTTTTCGGCCGGCTCGGCCGCCACGCCTTGCGCGGTATCGAACAACTCGGTGATGGCACCATGCTGGGGCTGAATGCTTTGGCAATGATTTTCAGAAGGCCGTGGCAGGGCAAGCATTTCATCCTGCAAATGCATGCGCTGGGTGTGGGCTCCCTGGTGATTATCATCATTACCGGCGCATTTACCGGTATGGTGCTGGCTTTGCAGGGCTATTATACGCTGGCCAAGTT
>CAZBEN010000100.1:0-1073 GCA_964490955.1 uncultured Zetaproteobacteria bacterium
GCCAGAAGGCATCCATCCTGTCCGGCCCGAACGGGTGACCCTGGCCAAAACCGTACCGGGCCAGTTCCGAGCCAATATATACCTGCACAGGCGAAATTGTATGCGAGGCCGACGATATCATATCGACAGTTTAGCTTCTTCATTGCCAAGCTGATAGCGGCCTCTATGCTTGGGGATAGATATTCGTTTTGAGGCCGACATGATCAATAAACTGAAACAGATGTGGAAACAGGCAGCATCCAGTCCGCAGGAAAAGAAAAAGCATGATATATCACTGGCTGTAGCAGCATTGATGGTGGAAGTGATGCGTATGGACGGGCATCTGCAATCAGCTGAGCGCAGCGAAATTATTCTGGCACTGGACAAGCGTTTTAGCCTGGATCAGGCGGAAATCCATGATTTGATTGAAAATGCCTTGCAGGAAGTGAAACAGGCACTGGATCTCCACCAGTTTACCTCGGTGGTGGTAAAAGGTTTTTCCACTCAGGAGCGTATCGGTATTCTCAGTGACTTATGGGCGGTGGCTCTGGCAGACGGTTTCGTCGATCCCTATGAGGAACAGTTGATTCGACGTATGGCGGATTTAATGGGGCTGCACCACTCCCAGTTCATCGCAGCCAAAATTAATGCCGAGGTTTCCTGACTCGAGTCTTTACTGACGGGGGAGTCCTTGTTACCACCTGAATGGATCCGGTTTCATCAGACTGATCCTCAATGGTCGGCCATACGGGAAAAATACGCCGGCTGCTGACTTTACGATATACCATATAACGTTCGATCAGTTGCTGGGTTCGTCGGATTCGCTGAATCTCAGTGGCAGTTGCTGTATTTTCTTTCTTGCCAGACCATCTGGCTCTGAGCTCAACAATCGTATCAGGGTGTTGACGCATTTTGCGCACGACACTGAACAGGCGTATGCGTTCATTCTGGGATAATCGTTCGCGATCATGCAAGCGAATACGTGCTTCGGTGGCTGTTTTAGCCGGTTTGATCTTGTCTTTGCCAATGGCTGCGGACTGAGCTGCCTGATATATCTCTTCCTGCATGGATAAACCAAGGCGCTCCAGATTCAG
>CAZBEN010000100.1:1173-3521 GCA_964490955.1 uncultured Zetaproteobacteria bacterium
TCTGTGTATCCAGGCCCATGCCGACGGGCCCAAATCGTAAATGAACCTGTTTCGCAAGCCATGAGTCTCCACCATGAGCTAGATTGAAATTCCGGACAGCAGCTTCGCCCTGCATCTGCCATGAACCCTTCTTTACTGTTATTTTCGCTTTGAATTCGCTATCACCGCTCAATTTTACCGGGCTGCTTATATCATCCTGTAGAGGGAGAGCAGGTCGGAGACGGGCAATTGGAATATGCGTGCCCACCACGTTAAAGCTTGCCGAGGTTAATTCGCCATGTTTGTTTTTTTCAGCGGTTCCGCGCAGTCGCCATTGTGGGATTGTGACACTGTTTCCGTCCGGAGCTAATGACGTTTCCTCGGCCGCCGTATGTAACCTGAAACTTAACGACTTGCCTTTTGGACATTGTGCTTTTCCGTCAAGTGCTTCCAGCGCCACTTTCCCCTGTGGCATGGCCAGCGCCAACATCATGTTGTGAATGTTGATGTGGTTCGCATTGATGTTCCATGCCGTGGTATTTTTCGGAAGGCTAAGGGGGCTGTTTTTATCTGTGGCATCATCCATATCTGTTTGTATGGATTTATCCGCTTTTCCCGCCTGTAGCACCAGTCTGGAGTCGACCATATCAATTTCGGATAAATGGAGCCGATTTTTGTCCGTATCTATATTGGCTTTGGCGTAATTGATTCGACTCCAGTACCAGGCAGAATGCTTGTTGCTGGCTGGGTGCGCATAGATCACATCCTGCAGCACTCCTTTCTCGCTGCTGATTTTCCAGTGACCTGGGCGTCCTTTCCAATGACTTGTACTGTCCAGTTGCGCTGAAACCAGTTGTCGTCCGCCAATCCTGGGTAAAGTATCCGACCATGGATCAAGCGGCCAGGCAACAGCATCAATGTCTGTTTTCCATAAATTATCAGTATTTGTGGCCTTGAATTGCAAACTGTGTGCGTTGGACATCTCGCGATCAGAGACTGTATTGAGCTGCATTTCTCCCAGTACATTCAACGATTGTTTTTCCGTGTCGCCAGCTGCTCTTTTCCATGACAGCCCGCCGTTGAGATGTCCCCCAATATGTTTTAGCGCCAGCGAAGCCATCAACTGGCCAGCATCCAATGCATGCCACTTTATTATCCCCTTCGATTGCCAGCCTTCACCCTTTTGCGTTTCAGTGGCCATATGCCATTGCCCGTTCAACGTGCCTTGCAGCAGTTTGGCCGAACCGGTGATGGTGCGGCCAGAGGATTGAAGTTGTTGCTGTAGTGATAGTCCATGCAACTCAACAGGAGGAAAATCTTTTCCTTTCAGGTATAGCTTTATTTGTCCGTCAAGCACAGTGAGTGATGTCGCTGCCTGCCAAATCTGTTTCAGATCGCGATCCTGATGCCATATATTGTTGCTGGCGGTATTGGTGAATTCGGCATCAAAGCCTGAGATTTCCATAGTGCCAATACGCGGTGTGTTGCTGGTCAGTAGTTTCGGGTTGGCCCGGATAAGGATGTGTTTGATGGTTACTTTATCGCTACCTCGTTCTATCCGGATGTCTTGAAGAACAAGTCCATTACGCAGCAGGTGATAACGCACATCGCCAATTTGCACTTCGGCTTGCTTGCCCCATGACTGAATCAGCGCTTTTGCCTGTTTCTGCGCATTGGCCTGGATGGATAACTGCATAGCGATACATAGCAGGGAAAGAACAGCGATTGCAGCCAGATACCATCGAGCAGCAGACGGGAAGGCGCCGACCGGATGATGGAAGATGTGTTTGCGTTTCAGGTGAACTCCAAACTATTCAAGGGAGCAGCATGATCTATTGTAACGGCCGTTCGGGTTGTTGAAGCTGTTGAATGACAGACTGATCTTCCAGCGTGGAGGTGTCGGAGGTGATATCGCGACCAGCCGCGATATCCCTGAGCAAACGACGCATAATTTTTCCGGAACGGGTTTTCGGCAGGTTACTGGCAAAACGAATGTCATCAGGTTTGGCAACAGCGCCAATCTCTTTGCAGACATGCGCGCGCAGTTCATTGGCCAGTGATTCACTGTATTCGGATTTGAGTACCACGAAGGCGCACACGGCTTCACCCTTTATATCATCGGGTCGTCCGACCACAGCAGCTTCGGCAACGCTGTCATGTGATACTAGCGCCGATTCAATTTCCATGGTGCCGAGTCGGTGGCCGGAAACATTCAGCACATCATCCACGCGTCCCATGATCCAGAAATAGCCATGTTCATCGCGGCGGGCGCCATCGCCAGCGAAATAATAACGATTATCGAATGTTTTCCAGTAGGTATCGATATAACGCTTTTTATCACCCCAGATGCCGCGCAGCATCGAAGGCCA
>CAZBEN010000101.1:0-3460 GCA_964490955.1 uncultured Zetaproteobacteria bacterium
GACCCCTGCCGTGTGAAGGCAGTGCTCTCCCGCTGAGCTAATCGCCCTGTTTTCAAAGGGGTCGCTTTCTAGCAGCGGGGGCAGTATGTTTCAATCGACAATATCAATTTTAAGGTTTCATTCATCTGGCAGGCTTATTATGCTGCGTCGGCGACACGTATAGTGACTATCATGGAGAGCGAGTGCCCGAAAATATCCGCGAAATACCGTACAATTATACATCCTATTCAGATCGTGAGATTGTCATCCGCTTTCTGGGCGAAGCTGCCTGGGACGATTTGAATGTATTGAGAACCCAGCGACGCACAGGCCGTTCGGCCCGCATGCTGTTTGAGATTCTTGGTGATTTGTGGATGGTGGAGCGCAATGTCTATCTGCGTAATGATTTGCTGCACAATCAGAAACGGCGGCAGACGATGTACCGTCGACACTATGATCGTTTATCCCGTATTGAAGCCGGAGCCAGCGATAATCCCAGAGCGCAGAAGGTAGCTGCCTGTACCAGCCATTTGCTGGAAAAATTTTATGCATGGTTTGATCAGGAGCCAGTCAAACGCCGAAAAGCGCGCAAGGCTTTTGCCAGACATACCCATTCGAACAATGTCCATTTCGATGCCTACACGCTGACTCATCATGCCACTGATGCCACCGACTGGCGGCACCATGCACCTTTTTGTGTGCTTACACCTGATTCTGCCGATGAACTTCCGGGGCTAATTCGCGCTGTTGCTGAATTGGAACTGGTGGTTATCCCCCGAGGTGGTGGTACGGGCTTATGCGGCGGTTCGGTACCGCTGTCCGATAATGCTGTGATGATCAATGTTGAGAAGCTCGATGTCATTGAGCCGGTTGAGACCAGAAATGTGGGCGAAAAGGGTGAAGTGGCTATGATCACGGCAGGTGCAGGCGCAGTTACCGGCAAGGTAATGGAAGCATCAAAACCACATATATTCGCCACTGACCCGACCAGCCTGTGGGCCTGCACCATCGGCGGTAATGTTGCTTCCAATGCCGGTGGCAAGCATGCGGTAATCTGGGGAACCTGTGTCGATAATCTGCTCAGCTGGAAAATGGTAACGCCGGATGGCAACTGGTTGCTGGTAGAGCGTATCAACCACAATATGGCCAAAGTTCATGATGAAGAAACAGTTCGTTTCCGTTTGACCCGAACCGATGCGGTTTCCGGCAAGCAGATCAGTCAGGAAGAACTGGCTGTCGCCGGTTCGGTATTTCGAAAAAAAGGTCTGGGCAAGGATGTGACGCGAAAAGCGATGGGTGGTTTGCCCGGCGTGCAGAAAGAGGGGACGGACGGTTTTATTGTCGAGGCTACATTTGTATTACACCGTGCGTTTAATGTCACGCGCAGTGTCTGCTGCGAATTTTTTGGGCAGGAGCTTTCCGAGGCCACTCGGGCGATGGTGAAAATCAAACATCATGTCGATGCACTGGAAGGTGTACATCTGGAGGGCCTGGAACATTTTGACGAAAAATATGTCAAGGCTATCGAATATATTTCCAAATCAACCCGGCGAGAGGTGCCGCGTGTTGTTCTGCTGATTGATGTATCCGGTGACGATGAACATGCGGTGGCCAAAGCCTGTTCGGACATCTGCCGTATTACCTCGCAGGGTAATGGTGACGGGTTTGTAGCGACGTCTGCTGCCGATCGCAAGCGGTTCTGGGGTGATCGCGGACGTATGGCGGCTATCGCCAAACACACGCGTGCGTTCAAGCTCAATGAAGATGTGGTTATCCCGCTCGACCGGCTTTCCGAGTACAATGATTATGTCGAACATCTGAATATAGAAAATTCGATCAGTAATAAAATGGATATACTGGATGCCATTGCATCCTGTCTGTCCGATGCCCGGCACCGCATTCATGGCAACCGTTTGGAAACGAGCGACCTGAACCTCGATGATGACCCCTATCTGACTGAAAAACTGGATACCTGTTTGAAACTGGTTGCGGAGACAAAGGATAACTGGAGCAGCCTGTTACAGAATATCGATGCGTCGGCCAGAGCTGTGGCCCCCCAGCTGCAGGAAGTGAAATACAAACGTTCGGAGCCACTGTTCCGGGTGATTCAGCGTGGCGCCAAACGCATTTCTTATCGGTGCGAAGTGGAACAGCCCCTGCTTGATCTGTTGCGTGGGCATGAATCGCTGATTGAGGCTGTCCGCGAGGCACACCGCACCACGCTTTCCGGACGTATTGTTGTCGCCACCCATATGCATGCCGGTGATGGCAATGTGCATACCAATATTCCGGTTAATTCCAACGATTATGTCATGATGAAAAAGGCCCATCGTGTGGTCGAAAAGGTCATGGCCAAGGCGGTGAAACTGGGCGGTGTGATTTCGGGCGAACATGGTATCGGCATTACCAAACTGGCATACATGGATAAATCACTGCTCGAGGAAAATGCCGAGTATCTGAAAACAGCTGATCCGGGCCACCTGTTCAATCGCGGCAAGCTGTTGCCCGATACCGATCTTCAGCTGAGTTATACGCCGAGTTTCAATCTGCTGGAAATGGAGTCGATGATTCTGGAAGCGGCCGATATGACCGATCTGTCCGAAGCCATTTCGCCGTGCCTGCGTTGCGGTAAATGCAAGCCGGTGTGCAACACCCATTTCCCTCGCGCCAATATGTTGTATAGCCCGCGCAACAAGATTCAGGCTACGGGAGCCATGATTGAGGCTTTTCTGTATGAATCGCAGACCGGTGCCGGTATTTCATTCGAGCAATTCGAGGGTATGCAGGATGTCGCCGATCACTGCACGATTTGCCATAAATGCGAAAGTCCGTGTCCGGTTAATATCGATTTTGGTGTGGTTACCGAAGGCATGCGGGCTCTGCTGAAAGACAAAGGGCAGAGCAAGGCCAATCTCGGTTCCAGATTATCCATGATGTTTCTGGTCATGCAGAATCCGAATGGTATCAGGCTGATGCGCGAGTTTATGCTGCGCTGGGGTTATGCCGGACACAGGCTGCTGAACAAATTGGGCAAGCTATTCGGGCTGGTGCAGAAAACGCCTGCGGCCAAACGCAACCTGGATGGTATTGAGGCACAGGTCATTAACTTCATTGAGCGCCCGTTGCCATCGTTACCATACGGTACGGCACGTCAGACGCTGGGCATTGAATCCAGCGACAAGAATATGATTCCGGTGTTGCGGGACCCGAACCGTTCCAATGGCCGGGCTGTGTTCTATTTCCCGGGCTGTGGTTCCGAACGCCTGTTTTCACAGGTTGGACTGGCGACGCAGGCCATGCTGTTCGATCTTGGGATTAATGTGGTATTACCGCCGTCCTATTTGTGTTGTGGTTATCCTTCCACGGCTGGCGGTGACCATGAACAGGGTGACAAGATATCCTATGATAACAGGGTGCTGTTTCATCGCATCCGCAATGCATTGTCCTATCTGGATTTCGAGGCGGTCATTGTTTCATGCGG
>CAZBEN010000102.1:0-3427 GCA_964490955.1 uncultured Zetaproteobacteria bacterium
CTGGCTGAATATGTGGCCCATTTTCATGATCAGGCGGAAATCAACACCGATAACAGCTTTGATCACGCATCTCTGCTGGCCAGTCATATTCAGGACAACCTGGCCATTGCCACCGAACATGCCGGTATTGCCATTGCGCCGGAAAGTCTGCATTCCCTGTCCGCGTTTATAAGTACCGAGATGGCAGCAAAACAAGGGGTACTGAAACAGCGGCAGACCGACCGACATATCCGGCATTGTCATGGAGACCTGCATTTCAGGAATATCACACTGGTCAACGACAAACCAGTCCTGTTTGACTGCATTGAATTCAACGATGCTTACCGCATCATCGATACCATGAACGATGTTGCCTTTCTGGTAATGGATTGTGATGCGCATATGCGCCCCGATCTGGGCATGCGTTTTTTATCGCGCTATCTTGAGTATTCCGGAGATTATACAGGGCTTGTATTGTTGCCATTATATCTGTTTTACCGGGCTAGCGTACGCGGCAAGGTTGCCTGCATTCTCGCAGGAGAATTGCCGGCCGAAAAGCAACAACCGCAGTGGTATGAAGCACAAAAATATTTTGAGCTTGCGACAAGATATACAAAACCGGCCAAACCAGCCCTGTTCGCCATTGGCGGCTTGTCCGGCAGCGGCAAAAGTCATTTGGCCCTGCTTGGCTGCGGCCCTCAACGCGCTGTCATCATCCGATCAGATGCCACACGCAAACGTATTGCAACCGAATATCCAGACCTCGAACAATATGGCCGGAGGATGCATATCCATACATACAAAACCATGCTCGATGCTGCCCGCTGCGTACTCAACGCTGAGGTTTCGGTTATTCTGGATGCTACGTTTCTAGATCCGGAAAGCCGCAAGCAGGTTAGAGAACTGGCAAATTCATGCAGCGTATTGTTACATTTCTACTGGCTGGATATTGATCCGAAAACACTTAAAAATAATATCCTCAGCAGAGAACAGGCCGGACATGATATTTCTGATGCCGATTTCGACGTACTGACCCGCCAACTGGCCGGATATCGGCGCCCGGAAGAAAACGGTATTCGTTTTCTCAAATCATCTGAGGCTTTCCCCTTGACTGCTATCAACCCGGGCTGAGTTCCGGAATGGCGGCACCTCGACAAGGCGGAACCCGATCAGGATATGTTTCAGCTGTTGCGGACGTGCATGCCATGCGGCCGGACGACAAATGCCGCCATGATCATCCCAACTACCACCTTTAACCACACGACGTTTTTCCCCCTGCTTCGTTGCCGTCCATTCATACACTTGACCGGCACCATCCAGCACCCCGTAAGGGCTTGCGCCTTGTGGAAATGAACCGACAGGCATAGTTGCAAACGGCCCATGATCTGCGTTATTCAATCGGCTTGCATCGTAACTATCACCCCATGGATACAAGCGCCCATCCGTACCACGCATGGCTTTCTCCCATTCTTCTGTGTTGGGTAGACGCAGCTTTCGCCCTGTTTTCCGGGATAGCCATTCGGCATAAGCTTCAACATCACTTACCGTGACCAAAACTACCGGGTGATTCTTTTTACCCGCAGGAGGCATATTACCTGTCCAGTTATAACTACGGGCACGTTCATAGGGATGCACCAACCCGGATAATTTCCATGTAGCTGCATCAACAAACGGGGCGCGATGACCGGTTTCAGTCACAAAACGGGCATACTCATATTGTGTCACCGGCATTTTCTGAATACGGAATACAGGCAGGTAGCGCTTTCGCAGCGGAATTTCATGATCAAACCAGCCATACCGGCGCACCCGGTCATGACCATATCCTGCAGCACTGATATGATAGGCCTGCTCAACCTGAACACGACTACTGCCAGAAAAAAAATCACCTGCCGGCACAGTGGCCCAGTCCCCGCCATTTTCCGGCTGTGCCGAGATCGGAACACTGCATAAGCACATGATCCATGTAGCCAGTATAAAATAGAAAGCCCTGCGTCGCATGCCTGTGGGTCGCTTCCGCTTCAGCCTGCTTTCAATTTGCTTTCAATCGACCGTCGAATCATGCCGGGTATTATAGATCAGCCCATTATCGTCGGCGTAGTGTTGCAGTATTTCAACAGCATCACTTCTGCAGATATCGGTTTCTACAGTAACCCCCCGTTCCTGCAGAGCATCTTTCCAGTTCGGTAATTTAGGGCCTTCATCAAAACCAATCGCACGCGCATCGGCATCGCGGGCAGCACAAACCAGATGTAGAATACCCGACCATGGAACTGCACCAAAACACATAGCGCATGGTTCGCAACTGGTAACCAGTTCGCACGATGGTAAACCCCTGGCTGACAGGTCAAAACTACCCAGCTGTTGCTGCGCAGCCGTGATGGCCATGATTTCAGCATGTGCAATTGATGCGGAACAGGGAACCACCCGATTAACTCCCGCACTGATCAATTGAAATGAAGCACAGTCGAAGATGATTGCCCCGAATGGGCCACCGGTCTGATGCTCGATATTGAGCGCAGATAATTCGATGGCCAAGCTCATGCGGGTTAAAATATCCGAATAGCTATCACCATGGCTATCTATCCATGCTGTCAGCCACTCCGGGGGGGCAAGAATGATCTGTGTTGGCTTCACAACCGGGGCGAAGAAGATAGCGGATTCGGAATGATTGCCGGCCACTCATATTTCAAATCGACGGCCTCGAACAAAGCCATCGAATCATTTTTGATTTGTTCCCAAAAAGCGGTACCGATTTTCAGCCAACACCCGATCAGAGGCTCCGGGATATGCTCCTTATGCAATGCTTCGCAGAGTAGTGATTTTCGCAGCTCCAGCAATTCGGACGTGATGTACATGCGCCGATGAGCCAACTCCAGTTCCATGCCAGGGTATCTGACATCCCCACCCATTTTTTCACCCATAAACTGGGTCTGGCGCAATTCGATAGCGGCCTGATTGTGGCCTTCGAAAAAACGGCCCAGCCAAGGATAAGTATAAACCTTGTCATAAAAACATCGATGCACACGATCCAATGCTGCCAGGCCACCAACCTGCTCAAACAAAGAACCTCCACCCATCAGTGAGGCGCCGGGCATGCACCGGCGTCACAAACAGGGGCAGGAGAACAAGGGGCTGATCCGCATGGCGTGTCCGCTACTCCGGAACCAACAGCATGAGCTGAGATTAATTTTTGCAGATGATCGCTACCGCATTGTTTGCATAATACTATCTCTGAACTGTTGCGTACCAGCGTTTCAAAATTGCTGTCGCAAGCCCGGCAATGAAATTCATAAATTGGCATGACAAAATCTCCCGATTAGAAACATAAGTAAAGTTCGTTTTCTCTGAAAGGTAACGAGATTTCTGCCAGCAATTTATTGCAGGATGGAATGAATCAGTCACCCTTAACGCGTATGGATTTTTCCATGCTAAGTGCAGACAGACTAGG
>CAZBEN010000103.1:0-3391 GCA_964490955.1 uncultured Zetaproteobacteria bacterium
CATCACGGTATGCCTCCTGATTCGGATTCTGCTGTGGATTCGGAACGACTGATCGATGGTGTTTCCACCGTTGCCGACAACTGGGATGTCGCCTTACGGCCCAAAAGTCTGGATGAATATATCGGGCAGGAAAAAATAAGGGCAAATCTGAAGATTTATATTCAGGCTGCCAGAGCACGTAATGAATCGCTTGATCATGTGCTGCTGTATGGCCCGCCCGGGCTCGGCAAAACCACGCTGGCCAATATTATTGCCCTGGAGATGGGCGTGAATATTCGCAGTACCTCCGGGCCGGTGATTGAACGCCCCGGTGATCTGGCTGCCATGCTGACCAATATCGAGGAAGGCGATGTACTGTTTATCGACGAAATCCACCGCCTGAGCCCGCAGGTGGAAGAAATCCTGTATCCGGCCATGGAGGATTTCCAGCTGGATATTGTCATTGGTCAGGGGCCGGCTGCCCGCTCGATCAAAATGGATATTCCCCGCTTTACACTGATCGGTGCGACCACACGTGCCGGATTACTCACCAATCCGCTGCGAGACCGTTTTGGTGTTATTGAACGGCTTGAATTTTATTCCCATAGCGAACTGGCCACGATTGTTAGCCGTTCGGCCCGTCTGTTGAATATCGATACTGCAGATAGCGGCTCGGTAGAAATCGCGCGCCGTTCACGTGGTACACCCCGAATTGCGAACAGATTGTTGCGGCGTGTGCGTGATTTTGCTGAAGTCGAACATGATGGAAACATCAGTCAGGCCGTTGCCGATGCCTCGTTGCAACGGCTGGAAGTCGATCATTTGGGTCTGGATCATCAGGATCGCAAATTATTAACGGTGATTATTGATAAATACAGTGGCGGGCCTGTCGGACTGGATACACTGGCCGCATCCATTTCAGAAGAACGCGATACCATTGAGGATGTGCTGGAACCCTATCTGATGCAGGAAGGATTAATCGCCCGCACCCCGCGTGGTCGCACAGCTACACCATTGGCCTATGCACATCTGAAACGCACACTGCCGGGCACTGACAGGCAAGAGTCTTTGTTATGACCGCGTTTTCCGAAACCCTGAGTATTCGTGTGTATTACGAAGATACCGATCATGGCGGTGTCGTCTATTATGCCAATTATCTGAAATTCATGGAGCGTGCGCGCAGTGAGTTTTTACGTTCGGCAGGACTGGAGCTGGACAGTATCGAAGCTGAATTCGGCGTATTGTTTGCCGTCACCGAAGCCAATATACGTTACCACAAGCCGGCTATTTTTAATGATCTGCTGAACGTGGAGAGCGGCATTACCCGTTTGCGTGGTGCCCGCATTACATTCCGGCAACATATCTACAGACAGCAGGATCATACACTGCTGACCGACGCCGACATCCACCTGGCCTGTATCGACCGCGATGGCAAGGTCAGTCGTATCCCTGCCCCGATTGCAGACCGTTTAAAAAATCATCTGAATCCATCATAGGAGTTATTCATGCCGCAAGATTTATCCATTCTTCACCTTATCCTGAATGCCGGCATCATTGTGAAGGCCGTACTGGTTCTGCTGATTCTGTTATCAGTGATGAGCTGGGCGGTGATTTTCAATAAATGGCGTTTTTACAGGCGCACGCGCAGTGAGGCGGAATCCTTTTCCAAGGCATTCTGGAGCGGTTCGGATATGGATACCATCCTGGCCGGTATTCCCCAGCAGTACCCTGACTCACCACTGCCCAATATTTTTCAGTCGGGTTATCGTGAGTTCATGCGTATCAGGCGGGAAGCCACCGAAAGCGCATCCGGGAAAATCGTTGCCGGCAGCGGTATCGACGGCGTTCGCAGAGCACTTGATGCAGCATATTCAAGAGAAATGGAGAAGCTGTCCCGCCATCTGGCATTTCTGGCCACTGTCGGCTCCACATCGCCGTTTATCGGCCTGTTCGGCACCGTATGGGGTATTGTCAACGCCTTTCAGGGCATTGCATTGACCAAAAACACCTCGCTGATTGCCGTTGCACCCGGCATTGCCGAAGCTCTGGTCGCTACTGCGTTCGGACTGATTGCCGCCATTCCTGCCGTGGTCGCCTACAACAAGTTCTCGGCCGATCTGAAACGAACGGGTGCGAATATGGAGCAGTTCGGCTCTGAATTCCTCAATATTGTTTCGAGGCATATTAAAAGTTAAAGGCAAATAAAACACAGGAGTCGATTATGTGGGCCGGACAAAGCAAATGGGGTAAAGACCTGGAACCAATGGGTGAAATCAATGTCACGCCGTTGGTTGATGTCATGCTGGTATTGCTGATTATTTTCATGGTTACTGCACCGCTCCTGACACAGGGCGTCAATGTCGATCTGCCGGAAGCCGATGCGCCTTCCCTGCAACAGAATATCGAGCCACTGGTGGTGACCATTCGTGCAAACGGGAACATTTATATACAAAAACATGATATTGATATCAAGCAGTTAGCGCCGCGTATTCAAGCTATGCGCAAAGCAAATCCTGACCTTCCGGTATTCATCCGCGGTGATGCAAAAACGCCTTACGGGCGTGTGGCGGAAGTGATGGCGCTGCTGGAAAGCTCCGGTATCAAGAAGGTCGGCCTTGTCACAGAGCCGCACCGCTAACACCAACCATAATCATTCCGCAGACCTGAAATCACTGGATCTGATTTCAGCGCTACTGCTGCATATTATGGTGTTCACCGTGATAGGTGTACTGGCCTATTGGCAACAACAGCACCGGCCCAGCGAACCCTTGAAACGTATTGAGGTCATGATGATTTCCGCCAAGGACCTGGCCAAACTGGAGCAACAGGCCAGAAACAGACCGAAGCCGGTAAAACATGCCAAACCGAAAAAAATCAAGCCGAAACCCAAGGTTGTTAAAGCCCCGAAGCCAAAACCTCCGGTGGCCAAACCTGTAGTGAAAATAAAACCGAAGCCAGTTCCTAAAGCAAAACCGGCCCCAAAACCAAAAGCTGTTCCCAAACCTGAACCGGTAAAGAAAAAGGCTCCTGCCCCCGCCAAGGTAAAACCCGATGAGAATTTCGATCCGTTTGCGCCGCTGGCTTCATCGACTGATAAAAAGGTGTCAAAAAAAGCCAGCACATCACAACCTGAACTTGCCGACCTTGTCGGCAAACAGTTATCCGCGAGCGAAAAAGAGCGTTATATTGGCCTGATGCAGGCTGCTGTGCAGAAACATTGGAAAGTGCCAGTCAGTACAGCGAATTTCACCGATCCGTTGGTTGAAATGACGCTGTTGCCCAATGGCGATGTTGCATCAATAAAAATCCTCGAGAGTTCCGGTAATGATGTGCTTGATGCTTCCCTGATCCGTGCCATCAAGGCTGCGGCGCCATTTCAGTTACCCCGGCGACAGTTCGAATTCTTCCGCGT
>CAZBEN010000104.1:0-3335 GCA_964490955.1 uncultured Zetaproteobacteria bacterium
TGGCTCATTTCGATATTCGCCAGATAGAACAGGCTATGCCGATTAAAACAGCAGCATTTCCTGCTGATTTCATAGCTCATGCCAAAGAGCGCCTTGGAGCATCTTCTATTACAAGACACTTGCAAACAGCACTCAATAATGAGCCTCTAACAACGGAGTCTCTCCGGATAAAAGAAAAAATGGCCGAACTGGAATTCAGGAAAGTCAGAATGGAGATCGTGCAAACAGCACATAATATACACGCCTATGGCTATCAGCTTATCAAACTGGGCCGTTATGCTGAAGCGATTACCGTTTTTCGCGACGTTCTGAAACGGGATCCGAAACACGATAATACATATTATAATCTGGGTGTATGTTTTGAAAAACTGGAACAGTACGACAGGGCGCTGGCAAGTTTTCGGCATGAATTGATCGCCGATCCCGACGATGAAGATGCCGCTTATCGTGTGGCCAGAATCCTGATCAGAATGGGACATTATCATCAGGCCCTGAAAGCTCTCAATACCTATATTTCACATCAGGGAGGCGGACGGAGTAAGGCCTATTTCTACCGGGCCCTGGCCTACAGGGCGACAGGTGAAAATAACCTGGCCAAAGCCGACCTGATGCAGGCCATGAAGCTGGGCGAAGATGAAAAAAAGATTGCCGACCAACTGGCGCTATTGGATATACCCTGAAAAAACAATATATCCATGCAACAAAAAAGGCGACCCGAAGGTCGCCTTTGGATTTTGCCTTAGCAGCAATCAATAATGATTAAATCTTGCCTCTTGCTACAGCTTCAAAAAGTGCTTTAGCTGCTGCTTCTTCCTTACCTTTGATGTTTTTCTTATACTGAGATGTCATCATGCCAGCTTTACTTTTCCACTTGTCGTTTGCAGCAATAACCTTGCGATCTTCGACTTTAAAACCATCCGCAAAAACCTTGGCCAACGTAGCTTCATCACCATAAGCATCTGCTACATCTTTCCAGGATGGACCAACTTTTTTCTTACCTACAGCGTGACAAGCCTTACATTTCTTGACGTTAAAGTCGCCAGCAACAGCTTCAGTTGCAGCAAAACCGCCCATCACAAATGCAGCTGCAGCTGCAATCATCAATGTTTTTTTCATAAATAACTCCTCCTCTCGAATTTGGAAGCGACTTGCTAGCGCAAAATCACTCACGGTGCAACAGTAGCATCGACATTTTTAGAGACCAGTGGCAATGAATACGCCTGCAAGCGGAAAATATCCCCATCAGCTGTTTCCATGCAACATCTATGCGCTCTTCACAATGAACTCACCATCTTCGAGATCGGCAACAATACAGCCTCCTGCCTGCACCTCACCACTGATAAGCAACCGCGCCACAGGTGTCTCCAGATGTTCCTGAATAAATCGTTTCAGGGGCCGGGCACCAAATACCGGGTCATAACCAGACCTGCCGATCCAGTCGATAGCAGAATCTTTAATATCCAGCCTTATCTGCTGTTCACCGAGCCTATGTTCCAGTTCTGCTAGGAACAGTTTGACAACATCGGCAATCACGGACTGCGTCAATGGGCTGAAAACCACCGTATCATCGACCCGGTTGAGGAACTCGGGGCGGAAATGCTGTTTAAGCGCAGTCAGCACCTGCACACGCGCAGCCGCATCGACATGGCCCTCAGCATCAATGCCATCGAGCAGAAATTCCGAACCGATATTGCTGGTCATAATAATGATCGTATTCTGGAAATTCACCGTGCGTCCATGGCTATCGGTCAGGCGACCATCATCCAGCAGTTGCAACAATACATTGAACACATCTACATGTGCCTTTTCCACCTCATCGAGCAACAGCACGGAATAGGGTTTGCGACGCACTGCTTCTGTCAACTGTCCACCCTGCTCAAAACCGATATAGCCAGGCGGAGCCCCAAGCAGACGTGACACTGCATGCTTTTCCATGTACTCACTCATATCAATACGCACCATATTGTCTTCGCTATCGAACAGCGTGCGTGCCAAAGTGCGTGCCAGCTCAGTCTTGCCAACCCCGGTGGGCCCGAGAAACAGAAAGGAACCAATGGGGCGATGCTGATCCCGAATACCGGCCCGGGACCGAAGCACTGCATCGGCCACCGCCTTCACCGCCTCATCCTGTCCGATGACACGCTCGTGCAATACTGACTCAAGATGCAATAATTTATCGCGCTCACCCTCCATCAAACGGGTCAGCTGAATCCCCGTCCAGCGCGATACCACTTCGGCAATCTCTTCCTCACTGACCGTTTCACTGATCAGGGTTTTATTCTCGGCCATCATGGCTTCTGCATCAGCCAGCTGTTGCTCCAGTTCCGGCAGCTTGCCATATCGCAGACTGGCCACTTTCTCCAGGTCATAACCGCGCTCAGCCGCTTCAATATCCAGCCGGACCTGCTCAATGGACTCACGCAAGTTCTGTACCTGCCCCATGGCACCTTTCTCACGTTCCCAGCGAGCTCGCATGGCATCACGCTCTTCCTGCAGATCGGCCAACTCCTTACGCAGTATTTTCAGGCGCTTCTTGCTAGCTTCATCCTTCTCTTTTTTGAGCGCCGTTTCTTCGATCTCCAAACGCATAGCACGACGTGTCACGGCATCCAGTTCAGATGGCATGGAATCCATTTCAGTGCGGATCGAGGCGCAGGCCTCATCAACCAGATCAATCGCCTTATCGGGCAGAAAACGATCGGAGATATAACGATCGGACATGGTCGCTGCCGCCACCAGCGCCCCATCGCTAATTCGCACGCCGTGGTGCAACTCAAAACGCTCACGCAAACCACGTAAAATAGAAATCGTATCTTCGACATCCGGTGCATCGACCACAATCGGCTGGAAACGTCGTTCCAGTGCCGCATCTTTTTCGATATGCTGGCGATATTCATCCAATGTCGTTGCGCCGATACAGTGCAGTTCACCCCGGGCGAGCATGGGTTTAAGCATATTACCGGCATCGGAACTGCCCTCGGTTTTGCCGGCCCCGACAATAGTATGCAACTCATCGATGAACAGCAGCGTGCGCCCTTCCGACTCCTTGATTTCCTTGAGCACTGCTTTCAGGCGCTCTTCAAATTCACCGCGATATTTGGCGCCGGCCATCAGCGATGTCATATCCAGAGCGAACAGGCTGCGGTTTTTCAACCCTTCCGGCACATCACCGGAGACAATGCGCTGCGCTAACCCCTCGGCAATAGCCGTCTTGCCCACGCCGGGCTCGCCAATCAGCACCGGATTGTTTTTGGTTTTCCGTGACAGAATACGAACCACCGAACGGATCTCTTCATCGCGACCAATCACCGGGTCCAGCTTGCCGGATCTGGCCA
>CAZBEN010000105.1:0-3317 GCA_964490955.1 uncultured Zetaproteobacteria bacterium
CAATGCAGTATTCCAGATAAATCATGATGCTGTCGCTCGATATCGCTCTGTTTGCAGCCATCGCAGGCCTGTGCTGGCAGGGTTATCACAAACGCAGACTATGGTTTGTGGTACTGGTATTCCTGTGGTTGAAGCTGGGCAGGGGGCGTGACTTCTGGGTGCAATTTCTTGTTTTCGGCCCGGCCACAGTGATTGGCTTGCTGTTATGCCACTGGACCAATACGCATGGCTGGCATGCCACTGCAGCCGGAGGCATGCTGTTTGGCATGACTATCGGTTTGGAAGCAATGCGTATTGCCGAGGAGGAGCAGAAATGGAAAAGAGAAAAATGCGATGTAGAGCTGGAACAATGAAAAAGGGTCTGACGGCCTTGCTGTTATTATTCAGTTCCACTGTCCATGCTGAAACGCTGCCATTTGATTTATCCATCACCAGCGCGCTGGTGAATGTCCAGCGCTCTCTGGCCTTAAGCGATATCGGCGAGGGCAAAACAGCCACCCATCTAGACTTCAAAGATAAGGCCGGCAAAGCCTTTACATTTGATCTCAACTACAAGGCATTGCCTGCCAACCGTTCATTTCCGGGCAATCTGGATATCACACTTAAAGATGCGCAGGGAAAAAAGTTGGGCTATCTCTTTTTTGCCATCAACAATGTTCGGTTTTTGAAACAGATGGGTGCATTCGGATTGATGGTGAAGGTCGATGATGAACTGTTTGATATTCGATTCACCTTTGACAAACAGGCGGCGGGCCATCTGCGTGTCGCTGATCTCGGGCAGGAACGTTTTGTGCAGGATACGCTGGCACCTGTATTTCACTTTCAGATGATACGGCCAGTTATAGTTCCGTTGGTCAGGCCTGGTTTACGATCAAAAACGTATCGTCTGGACAAACACCCTTACGGGGTAAATTATAGCCTGAAAAATCAAGCAGATGGGATCGTTCAGTTCCAGTATAACTTATATGATGAAAGCAAGAAACAAACGCATTTGCTGGAACGTATTTATTTTCAGGCAGGCAGTTTGGCTACCTTGCGGGAAGCGATGTTCGCCGGTAAATATTTTCACCCGCGTGACGGGGTATTCAAGCTGGTATTCTATCCGGCTATGGGTCAGACCGAACCGGTAAAAGAAACAGTCAATGGAAAAAGAGGATAGAGCCATGAGACGAGTTATACTATCAACAGCGGCCTTGATGCCGGGCACTCTATGGGCTGACCCCCTGGATCGGGGCGAGGCATACACCACTCGCCAGGGACCACCGGCGTGGATGGACAATATCGATTTTGGCCTGTTGCTGGTGGATTACGGTATTTTTGCACTGACACTGATCGGGCTGGGCTGGCTGTTGTTTAAACGGCCGGGTTATCTACACAGGCTTGAATCGCTGGTTTGTGCTCCATTCGCAGCTATTTTTGCTGCTGCAAAACGTGCTGGCGGGGTGACAGAATTCATGCTGCAAATGCTTGGTGGCGTTGCCGTATTTGTCGCGCTGGCTGTCTGGATGTTCTTTTGTCAGTGGCTTAAGCATATTGGACTGGGGGCATTGGCCATGATCGGGCTAGCATTTGTGGCATTGCTGCTGGTGCGCATGATTAAAGGCAACGAACGGGAACAGCCTGTTCCGTAAATCAAGAGGCAAAACAATAATGAACAATTGGGAAGAACGCTATCAACAGGGTGACACAGGTTGGGATCGGGGAAGTACCAGTCCGGCCCTGTACACATGGCTGGATAATGGAGCATTAAAGCCATGCCGTATTCTGATTCCCGGCTGTGGTCGAGGCCATGAGGTGGTGGCATTGGCACAACTCGATTATGACGTTACTCGATGCGATAAATGTGCCGCGCAGGGTGCTGGAGTTAAAAGCGGATCTGGAGTTCCCGATGCGTGAGCCGAGGCTGGCGGATCGTGATCAGGAGATTGTGATCTATTGCGCCAGTGGCGGGCGCAGCCTGTTGGCCGCAGCAACGTTGCAGGAGATGGGCTTTACGAACGTAAAGTCGATGGCATGTGGCTTTGGCGGTTGGCAACAGGAAGGCCGCAAGGTGGTCAGTGCAAAATGAAGCAGAAAAAGCAATCCCTGTTTGAAGCTGTCGGAGGGCTTATTGTCATGGAGCGTGTGCATAAGACATTTTATGACAAAGTGTACGCACATCCGTGGCTGGGTCAGTTTTTTGCAGGCCATGACCAACGCGCGATTGAATTGCGCCAGACCCAGTTTATGGCTGAGAAGATGGGCGCGGACAGTATTTATCCGGGCAGGGATTTGTCGCTTGCCCACAGGCGAATGTACATCACCGAAGAGTTATTAGAGTTGCGACGAGGCTTGTTGCGTGAAGCGCTGGAAGAAGAAGGCCTGTCCGAGCCACTGATCAGGCGTTGGGTAAAGATTGACGGGGCTTTCTGGAGCAAAATCAAAAACAATTCTCTGGAAGAGTTTCACAAGGTTGACTTCAAATATGAGCTGCCAGTTGTTGTTGAGCGGCCTGCTGCATGTTCGTAGAAGTCACCATCGTGTTCCTGGGTCGTATTTTTACGAGGCGATCTGTAATTTCGTCACCACATAGCCTGCGAACAATAGCCATGTAAACAGCAGGGTTGCCAATGCGAACATATTTTAAAGAAAAACTGGAGCCTTTATGAAATGCGTGATTCAGGGCTGGCAACGCCATCAAGGTGAATTATATCACTGGCTATTATCCAGATTGGGGAACAGTGATGATGCCGATGATGTACTTCAGACTGTGTTTGCCAAGGCTATTTCTCAGGGTGAAAAATTCTGTGCGGTTGATAATGATCGGGCATGGCTCTTTCGGGTTGCCAGAAATATACTTGTTGATCGATATCGTCTGAAGCGGGATCTTGTTGAGCTCCCCGCAGGCCTTGCAGCAGTTGATGATGAAAGCGAGGCCATTGATAAGCTTACGGAGTGTTTGCCGCGCGTTTTGTCCGAGTTGTCAGCGGAAGATCGGGAAGCAATCACCCTGTGCGATCTGGATTGTATATCACAGCAACGCTACGCACAGATGAAAGGTATTTCGCTTTCTGCCGCCAAGTCCCGCATACAACGGGCTCGCAAGCGAATGCGTCAGCAACTGGAAGTTGCTTGTCAGGTGAAATGGGATGAATCTGGAAAAGTTTGCTGTTTTGTACCCCGGAAATCATGAATCGCCGTGTAGCGAAAGCAGCGTGCAACCCCTTGAGCAGACTGATGGCAACGACACTATCCTTGTCAAAAGGTGACAAGCTGTTTCTTCAGGGCGATCCGGTTGTAAACTTCTACTATGTAAAAACGGGTAAAATAAAATTGAT
>CAZBEN010000106.1:0-3311 GCA_964490955.1 uncultured Zetaproteobacteria bacterium
TCACCGTCAAACAGGCGGTTTCCCAAACCGTCGGGATGGTCGGGGTTGTCTTCAATATTGACGAAACCGGGAAAGATACACTGGCCAAGACAGTCAGACAGAAAGGAGCGTTGTTGCAGTACCGAACGGCCATTCATGGCACCAACAAGATGGCCCAGCAGCGATGTGGCGATGCGCGGCTCGAAGATGACCGTGGTTTCTCCGCTGTCCATGCTGCCTGGGTGCAGACGTTGAATGGCGCGATCCGCTGCTTCTTCGGCAATGGTACGGGGAGAATGCAGTTTTGAAACATGCATGGCGCGATGCCATGCGTAATCGCGCTGCATGCCTTCGCCTGTGCCGGCAATCACCGATACGCTGAGTGAGGCTGAGGATTTGCTATATTCGGCGGCAAAGCCATCGCAGGAAGCATAGGCAACGTGGCTGCTTCCGAAGCCGGCATCTGCACCTTCACTGTTACTGATTTTATCTGAATAATGGCGCGCAATATTTTCGCATTCGATGGCTGCCTCTCTGGCCTGCTCAAGATCCCAGCCGGAATCGGCATGATCATGGCGTGCTTGCCATACCTGCAGTTCTGTCTCTGTCGGGTGATTGGCATCAACGGGTGGCATTGCATCCGGGTCGGATTCGGAAATACGCGCCATGGCAATGACCTGTTCGGCCAGTTTTTTTAATCCGGCTTCTGAAACATCCGATGAAGATGCTGTGGCAAATGCCAGTCCCTTTGGCGTTTCAACAAAGGCTCGCAGGCCCAGCCCCTGAGCATCCTCACGTTCAACAGATTCGATGTTGCCATTGCGCACGCTGATTGAGTTACCAGAATCGCAAACAGCCAGAGCATCGGCATGAATCGCGCCACACTGTTTGGCTGCTTCAAGCAGTTGAACCGCAAGATCGGATATATTCGCGTTTACATGAATCATGTTTGGGTGCCTCCCACGGTTAACTCATCAATGCGAATAGTGGGCAACCCGACTCCGACCGGTACGGACTGACCTCCCTTGCCACAGGTGCCGACACCCGGATCAAGCGCCAGATCATTTCCGATCATGGAGACTTTCTGCAGGACTTCATGGCCGGAACCAATTAGCGTAGCTCCTTTGACTGGATATTGAATCTTGCCATTCTCCACGTAATAGGCTTCGGAGGTGGTGAATACAAATTTACCCGAGGTGATATCCACCTGTCCGCCGCCAAAATTTACTGCGTAAATACCCTTATCCTGTGACGCTATGATATCGTCCGGATTGTCGTGGCCGGCTAGCATAAAGGTATTGGTCATGCGCGGCAGTACCGGATGTGCATACGATTCCCGACGCCCGTTCCCGGTTGGCTCCATGCCCATCAGTCGCGCATTCTGTTTGTCCATCAGGTAGCCGGTCAAAATGCCGTCTTCTATCAGTACCGTTCGATTAGTCGTCGTACCTTCATCATCGATACTTAACGAGCCACGCCGTTCGGAAATGGTACCGTCATCTACAACGGTAATTCCTTTTGCTGCGACCTGTTGCCCCATTTTATCTGAAAACACGGATGTTTCCTTGCGATTAAAATCGCCTTCAAGGCCATGGCCGATGGCTTCGTGCAAGAGGATTCCCGGCCATCCCGGGCCCAGTATCACCGGCATGGTTCCTGCCGGTGCATCGCGGGCATCCAGATTCAACAATGCCAGCCGTACAGCCTCATGCACCAGTCGTTTGGCTTCATCGTTGCAGATTAAACGTGAGAGAGAGAAACGACCGCCTCCACCGGCCGAGCCGGTTTCACGTTTACCGTTCTGCTCAACCACAACAGATACATTGAGCCGGACCAGCGGGCGCGCATCATGGATGCATGCGCCATCCATACGAATGATATGAATATCGGAAAACGAGGAAGATACATTGGCGAACACCTGTTTGACACGGGGATCGAGACTTCTGGCCAGTGTGTCCAGTTCTTCCAGCAAAGATTTTCGTTGAGAGAAATTAACCGATTCGGCTGGATTGATGCCCTGATAGAGTTGAGGGACGGGTTTATTCTGATGAATTGCAACCGGGGCATGATCCTGTCCGCTGTTCGCAATTGCCCTGGCCGACTTGCCGGCCTCCAGCAGGGCGGTTGTATCCAGTCGGTCAGTAAATGCATGGCCGGCTGATTCACCCTTGATGACACGTGCTCCCATACCCTGATGGGTCGATGCGGACACATGTTTGACGCGGCCTTCTTCCAGCGCCAGCGATTCGGAACAGGAATACTCCAGATACAGGTCACCATCATCGGCATCAGCGGGAAGCATGCTCGAAAGCACGGTTTGAAGCGTTTCAACAGGAACAGGGGGTATGGTTACCGGAGTCTCTCCGGCGATATGATTTGGCATGGACGCAATCGTCGTGCCTGACTGTGCCCTGTCAAGCGTGACGATTACTGCCAAAAACCATAGGGTTTTCGCATGATTGAGCTGATAAAAATTTCCGACCCGGTATTATTGCAGGTCATTTCCGATGCCCTGGCATCCAGGGGGATTGATTTCCATATCAATAATGCAGGTATGAATGCGTTGATGCCATTGCCGACTGTGATGGATGCGCGCCTGCTGGTCGCAGAAGATGATAAATTTGCAGCCGAACAGATTTTGCATGATCTGGAGATTGATACGTGATTCATGGTGCGCTGGCACTCTTAAATGGCGTGCGGTTATTGTTGGGGCGTGCGGAGTTGCGGGCGATATTGTGGCGAATGCTGGCATTATTGCTGGTTCTGATGGTTGTACTTGCTTCGGCTACGTTCTGGCTGATTGATTATATAACAGCATTGTGGATTCCAGCCGGTGATACATGGTACTGGCAGGTGTTGTCGTGGTTGGCCAGTGCTTTGGCTTTTGTATTGGCCATGCTCTGTGGCATTGTGAGCTTCGTGATGCTTGGTTCTGCAGTGTCTGCTCCCTGGCTGGACGATTTGGCTGTTCGCACAGAAGTAATATTCGGTGAAGGGATTTCGCTACTAGAGTCAGGCTGGATGCAGTTGATGTTGCAGAGCCTGTCGAATTCGATTCGCCCGCTGCTTGGCTTGGTGCCGTGGGGTGCCGCGGCGCTACTGTTTTTCTGGCTTCCGCCGCTGGCTACCTTGATCTGGACGTATGGCGCTGTCCGTTTTCTGAGTTTTGAACTGATTGATACCACGGCATCACGTCGCGGATGGAGTTATCAGGATCGCAAAAAGATGATTGTTGACAAACAGTGGTTTTATCTCGGGTTTTCCGGTTTTGCAATGGTGTTATTAATGGTTCCGATATTAAATTTACTGATCATTCCGGCTGCGGTGGTGGG
>CAZBEN010000107.1:0-3303 GCA_964490955.1 uncultured Zetaproteobacteria bacterium
CTCAGAGCATAATCATCATGCATTTCGTTATCGTGCTCAGCCTCAATCAATGGTGCATCTGACGGAAAGGAAAACCATTCGCCATCAGACAACGCACGTTCATCCAGTGCGGCATAACGTCGATAACTGACCATACAAATGCGCTCCAACAAGGCTCGCTCCACATCTTCAATCGGCAATTGCGCCAAATCGCCAGCACCCAACTGTCTGATAGCCGCCAGCATATCCAGTTGATGGCGAAAAAAGATACGATCCAGACCGCGCTGCAAACTCTGAACCAGCGGCGCATATCCGAAAGCAGCTGTAATCGCGGCAATGGCCATAGCCCAGACCGAAACCGGTCGACCGGTGGCAGCATACACCGCCGATTCGGCCAGCATCAGCACCAGTACAAATACTGCAATCGCGGCAAGTGTGGCGGCGAAATAAGCGAATGAATGCACCACGCGCCTGAAACTGAACATCAGACGCAACGAAGAAACAAGTTCGTCAGCTATCGGCCAACTCCAGCCGCTCGAACACACCGTCCAGTTCGCACTCGAACTCCATCATGGCCTGACGTAAGTCATCCAGTGGCTTACCCGCAAGTGGCAGCAATGGAAGACGTAATTCATCCTTCATCCAGCCGAGCAAGTGGCAGGCAGCTTTAACCGGAATTGGATTAGCCTGGACGAACAACATCTGGTTGAGCCTGCCCATCGCAAACTGTGCGCTTCTGGCTGTATCCAGATCACCGATACGCATGGCATCGGTTAATGCAAGCATCGTTTTTGGCGCGATATTGGAGACCACGGAAATCACCCCGCTACCACCGAGTGCCATGAATGGCATCACACTGGCATCATCACCCGAATAAAATTCTATACGCCCTTTGCAGGCCACCATGGTATGCAACAACTGTTCCATATTGGCTGTTGCATCCTTGATACCAACGATGTTGGAGACATGAGACAAATGCCCCACGGTTTCAGGAAGGAGATTTGAATTGGTCCGACCTGGCACATTGTACACGACCTGAGGTATATGCACGGCATCCGCGATCGCCTTGTAATGCTGATATATTCCTTCCTGGGTCGGCTTGTTATAATAAGGGGAAATCAACAGTGCCCCATCGGCACCGAGAGCCTTGGCTGCAGCCGTCAATTCGATTGATTCAGCAGTATTATTGCTGCCTGTTCCGGCAATCACCGGTACACGCCCTGCCACCTGCTCAACAGCAATACGAATCACCTGCTTGTGTTCATGAAAAGACAACGTAGCTGCCTCACCGGTTGTTCCGGCAGGCACCACACCATTCACACCTGCTTCAACCTGCCGCTCCAGATGGATACGGAAGGCGTCTTCATCAATCTTACCGTTTGAAAATGGTGTAACCAGTGCAGTCATCGTGCCGTGAAACATACAGGCCTCCCTGTTCGCAATTGTGGGCATCGCGTGAGGCAGAACTATAACCGCTGTGCACGATCGAGAAAGGGGATATATAATCTGTTAGAAATCATCCCGCCAATTCGCCATTAATTACCACGTCCCTGGCGATGCAATCCAGCTTCATGCAATCATCTCCAGTCACAGCAAACTCATGCATATCGCTAAGGAAGCGCTGAATTGATGTAAGCGATGCAAAACCACGTTTTTGCCTGAGCGGACTGATTTTTGCCAAGATGCAATAAATCAGTATTCCCCTAATAAAATGACTGAAAAAAACTGGAACTGAACAGGAAATGAGTCAGGCTCCCCTGCCTTTTACGATAATTTCAACGCGGCGATAATAGGGATTCTTTTGCGCAATTTTGCTGGCAGGAAGAAAAACCGGTCTGCCCCTGCCTGTGGCGCTGACAGCAGGGCCTCCAATACCATGTTGCTGGAGGTAGCCTGCAACTGCACGTGCCCTGTGCCCTGACAGGATTCTGTTCGCTCTGGAGGATGAGGCATCGTTAGCATAAGCCACTATGGTCACACTTGAGTGCCCGTATTTCTGAATCGCCATGGCAATATCATCCAGTGCCTGACGCCCCTGCGCACTTAATTCGGAAGAACCTTCGGGGAATTCAGCGCCATGGTCCATCGTGACTTTCAAAACATCAGGTCTTATCCGCTCGACATACACATCACCGTTTTTACTGCCTTCGGACAGACGGATTTCCTTTTCCTGCTGATTCATGTGATCAATCACAAGATCGCCCACCACGTACCCTGCAGCCGCACCGGCCAGCGCACCGGCCACGGCCACCCCTCCCGTGTCCGATCCTGTTGTTGCACCCGCACCAACACCTGCGCCAATGCCCGCACCAACCACCATCATTACTGCGATAATTTGTTTATCTTCCTTACTGAGAGGTTTATGGCTCGGCGCACAGGATGAAATCAGCACCAGCAACAAACATAATATCGAACAAAAGCGCAACATTAACATATCTGTTTGTCGCATCATCGCAGCATTCTTACACGCAAACCGCCCACGCAAAGCCGGTATTTCGGGCTTGCTTCAGGAAATCTTTTTCAGCCCCTGATATTCTTCTACTTCCACATAAACACAGCGCGGGTAAACCGGGCCGATATCAACAAGCACCCAACTGTCGCCTCTGAGCCCCAGCTCAACATCGAACACATCACCTGTTTCTATCAGGTCGATAATGACTTGCGGCAACGCGATTGGGCCCACGTTTTCACCCTGGTTCTCAAAGTTGAAATGCAGGCAACCACAGGTAATTTCCGATACTTGGCCATGACCTTCAACAAATCGCGAAAACCGTTTTCCCCTCATTCGCGGAGACACCCCGGTGCCGGAGCGCACAAAGTGGAACAATACCTGCGATAGCCGCGCCACACGTATTGCCGCAGGAACGACATGATCCAGAATTTCAGCAAAACCGAGATATTCGCTTTGTTTCCACCAGCCATGTACATGAATAAATTCAACCCATGATTTCAGGATTTTTGCGTAGAATTGAATCAGTTCAGCATCGCCTGTTTCCCGCAGCATATACCAGCCCACAAAATCACGCAGATGCTCTGGATCAAGAGACTTAAGCGGCAACATCCCCATATCACCGGGTGGTTCAACATCCCCCTGAAGCAACTCCGCCATATGCGCCTCCAGGTTATCCTCCCAGTCGGCATAACCATCCCCGCCAAACATGTCCTGATCCTGAAACAGATCGGAGAAATGCAACAGATACTGAGTCAATGCTTCCATGCACTGCTCAACATGTTGCGGCGACGGTGCTTTAACAGTTTCTTCTGATAGTACCTGCCGGATGAAAGCATCCATGGTTTCCTGGAGGGTTGGCATTTGGTTACCGG
>CAZBEN010000108.1:0-3234 GCA_964490955.1 uncultured Zetaproteobacteria bacterium
TATTACGCGGTGCTGTTCCCGTATTTATCGATATCCGTGAAGACACACTGAATATGGATGAAACGCTTATCGAGTCCTCCATCACTTCGAAAACAAAAGCCATTGTTGTTGTCCATTATGCCGGTGTGAGTTGCGAGATGAATGCCATCATGCAACTGGCCGAACAGCACGGTCTGTTTGTCATTGAGGATGCCGCGCAAGGGGTCATGTCGTCCTATCACAACAAACCGCTGGGCAGTATTGGTCACCTGGCTGCATTCAGCTTCCATGAAACCAAGAATGTCATTTCCGGTGAAGGCGGCGCCTTACTGATCAACGATCAACGGTTTGTGGAACGCGCCGAAATCCTGTGGGAGAAAGGCACCAACCGCAGCAGTTTTTTCCGTGGTGAAGTAGATAAATATACCTGGGTGGATGTTGGCTCATCATTCCTGCCGGGTGAACTGATTGCCGCCTTTCTATGGGCCCAGCTACAACATGCAGAAGAAATTACCGACCATCGCTTGCAACTGTGGCAACATTATCATCAGGCATTTTCAACACTGGAAACAGATGCTGTCATCAGGCGACCAGTGATTTCGGATCACTGCCAACATAACGCCCATATGTATTATCTGCTGTTGAACAGTCTGGAAGCACGCTCTGATTTTATTGCATGGATGAAAGAACATCATGTTCTGACAGTCTTCCATTATGTTCCCCTGCATCTGGCACCGGCGGGCAAGCGCTATTGCCGGACATCCGCAACACTTCCTGTTACTGAAAACCTGGCCAATCGCATTGTCAGATTACCACTGTGGCCCGGTCTGGAAGACCAACAGCCGCGGGTTATTGATTGTGCCATGCAGTATTTACGCCAGCCCCGCCATTCAGTCTGAATTAGAAAAGTGCCAACAAGCCCTGATATACCTATACTGGCGCTTATAGAGCAGCAAACGGGAGTATTATTTTGATTCTTGTGATTGGCGATATCATTGTAGATGAATTTATCTGGGGAGAAGTATCCCGCATCTCGCCGGAAGCGCCGGTGCCTGTCGTATCCGTTAATGAAATCGACCGCAGATTAGGCGGCTCAGCCAATGTCGTGCGTAATCTGCATGCGCTCGATATCTCCTCTGCCATGCTTGGGCTGGTTGGTAATGATGAACCGGGGCGCTGGGTGCATAATCGACTGTCCGAACTGAATTCGGATAATCGTGGGGTTATCACGAAAACCAACGACCGCCCTACTGCCATCAAAACCCGCATTATTGCCCGTCATCAGCAGGTCGTACGTTATGATCGCGAATGGACACAGGCCGCACAGGCCGACAGTCATCGTCATATGTTCGACAGTCTTGATGCGCTGCTGCCGGAATCCTCGGCTGTCATTCTGTCCGATTATGGAAAAGGCGTACTGACACCAGATTTTATTCAACAAATGATTGGCCGATTACAGGGCAGTATTATCACAGTGGACCCCAAACCCGAACACACCGAGGCTTATCGCGGTGCGACAGTTATCTCCCCGAATCTGCTCGAAGCATCAGCTATGGCCAGTATGGAAAACATCAATAATAACGATCAGGTGGAGGCTATTGCTAAAGTTCTGCATGATAAATTGAATCTGCAATACGTACTGATTACCCGTTCCGAAAAAGGTATGACACTGTTCGATGGCAAACAAAGCCATCACATCCCGACTGCCGCCCGCGATGTGTTTGATGTGACCGGTGCAGGCGATACCGTGATTGCCGTGTTTACCGCCTGCCTGGCACGGGGCGATAATGCATTAATCGCGGCCCAAACCGCCAATCGCGCCGCCGGCGTTGTGGTCGGCAAGGTCGGCACAGCTACCGCCAGCTGGCCTGAAATCAAAGGATTTTAAGATGACGCTGAAGAAACCCGTCCATGGCTTTTTCAACCATGCTGATGGAAAAGCGAGGTTTCCCATCAGCTCACAAAATCAATGTTTAACATCGATTTTGGTCGCCCGTCCGTGGGCTCCGCTCCCGAGTTCAACTCAACCATGAACATTGCTATCGGCATCCCGGCCCGCATGGGTTCCACCCGTTTTCCGGGTAAACCGCTGGTATTACTGGCCGGCAAACCAATGATTGCGCATGTAGTCGAAAAGGCATTACAGGCCGATCTCGGACCTGTATTTGTCGCCACCGATGATCATCGTATCGCCGAGGTTGTAAAAAATTCCGGTGCTGCCGTATGCATGACCAGCCCGGATCATCCCAGCGGCAGCGACCGGCTGGCCGAAGCCGTGCGTGAAATGGATTGCGATGTTGTGGTGAATGTACAGGGCGATGAGCCACTGATTGACCCGGCCGCGATTCGCGCTGTGGTAGAACCATTTTCCGACGATGCCTATTTGCCGATGGCGACTTTGGCGCACCCCTTACGTTCCGAATCCGATCTGGAAGATAGCAATGTCGTTAAAGTCATCTGTAACGCCAAAGACCGCGCCATGTATTTCAGTCGGGCTGCCATCCCCTACCCTCGCTCAGGTTCGGCCCATGCATTGCAACATGTCGGGTTATACGCCTATAGAAAAGAATTCCTGCTGATTTATCCGTCTCTTGATCCATGCCAAGCCGAACAAACCGAACAACTGGAACAGTTGCGCGTCCTCCATCACGGCTATGATATCGCCGTCACCACAGGCGATTTTCACTGCATTGGCGTTGATACACCTGCCGACCTTGTCCGCGCTGAAGAAATGCTCCTGAATATCTAGCGTTTTGCATAAGCTGCGGCACTTTTTACCGTCAGCTTGATGTACTTGTTAAGTGTTGTTTGATGTCCTCTATTGTGTATGCAGGCTTTCTTTTGTGTAACATGGTATGACAATTCGGGCATACTGGCCTTAGGTCATTTATGGCATCAACAGAATATTCGTTACCAATCATTGATAGGTTGAGTCCCAATAGTGCTGTAAATTCAGAAGATGCAGGTGGCCACCTGCTTTCCTTGATATTGGACATTAAGTTGCAAACAAGAAATAAATATACCTTGCCTATTCGGGGTACTATAAACCAGCTCCGTCAGGTTGACGAATGGTCATTTGCGGGCGAAATATGACGCTCCGGGAACAGGGTCACCCACTGTTGGCTGGAAATGCCAGCCGAAACATTCGGTTCTTTGTCGTTGAGTCTTCGCATCAAGTCACAGTAGTGCTAAAATAAGGCTATGAACAGAAAAAAAGAGACTGCTATCAAGGCCGTACTGTTCGATCTGGATGGC
>CAZBEN010000109.1:0-3227 GCA_964490955.1 uncultured Zetaproteobacteria bacterium
ATGGTCAAGGGTATGGTTGTCAGCATTAATGATGATGCGGTAATCGTCGACGTGGGTGCCAAGGCGGAAGGCTCCATTCCGGTTGCGGAATTTGAACAGGCAGGCCTGAGTATTCCTGCTCTGGGTGATGGGGTGGATGCGCTCGTGCAATCAGTTGGTGGCACTGCAGGTGTAAAACTGTCCGTATTGGAGGCCAGACAACGTGAAGCCTGGTCTGGTTTGGAGGCTGCACAGGCTGAGCATTCTGCTGTCGATGCAGTCATCACGGCTGAAGTAAAAGGTGGCTTCAGGGTGAATTTGAATGGGCTGAATGCATTTATGCCACGCTCCGAGGCAGATACCGATTTTCACGTCAATGCAGATAAGCTGATTGGTCAAGCATGTAAGGTCGCTATCCTGGAAGCCCGTCGCAAACCGGATAATATTGTTGTTTCGCGCAAGAAACCGATGGCTGTCGAACAGGAAGCCATGCGTACCGTATTTTTCGAGCAACATGCCGTAGGCGACAAAGTTTCAGGCGAAGTGAAGCGCATGGCTGATTTTGGCGCATTTGTTGATTTGGGAGGGGTGGATGCTCTTCTGCATGTATCCGATATTTCATGGCGAAGAATCAAACACCCGTCTGAAATGCTGTCAGCAGGACAGCAAGTCACCGTTGAAATCGTCAAAATGAATGCCGAAACAGGTAAAGTGTCTGTATCCATGAAAGCACTGCAAAGTGACCCATGGGAAAATATGGCAACAACATATGAACCCAGCATGCGTTTGACCGGCACTGTTCGCCGTTTGCTCGATTTTGGCGCTGTGGTTGAACTCGAGCCCGGCATTGAAGGCATGATTCACCGCTCCGAATTGAGCTGGACAAAGCGGGATATCAAACCTTCACAGGTACTTACTGAAGGTGATGTGGTTGATGTGGCCGTGCTGGAAGTCGATGCCTCAGCGCGACGCCTTCGTCTCAGTTTGAAAGCGGTCAGCGAAAATCCGTGGCAGGCATGGATGGCAGATCATCCGGTTGGTTCTCATATCACCGGAAAAATAAAGAATATCACTGAATTCGGCTTCTTTGTGCCGGTTGAAACTGGCATGGATGGACTGGTGCATGTGGAAAACCTGTCATGGGACCAAAAGGGTGAAGACGTACTCAGGGAATATAGTAAAGGGCAGGAAGTAGAGTGCGTTATCCTTGGGGTTGACGTAGAGAAACAGCGTATCTCTCTTGGCATCAAACAGCTTGCCGATGACCCGTTTGAGCTGTTCATGGCTGGTGTCAAACGTGGCAGCAGCATCAAAGGTAAAGTGAGCGAACTTAAGCCAAGCGGCATGATCGTTGAGTTGGCCGAAGGTGTGCATGCCTATCTGGCCAACCGAGAAATCCCACGTGATCATGATGCACTGAAAGAAGGATCTGAAATAGAAGCGAAAATCATCGAAGTCAACCGCAAACGCCGCCAGGTAGAGCTCTCCATAAAACAGCAGCTACATGCAGAAGAACGTGATGCTGTACGCAGTTATTCCCGCAAGACAGCCGATGATTCCACGCCGTCAGCACTTGCGCTGGAATTACAGCGCAAGTTAATGGATCGGATAGAACCAAAAAAGAAAACAAAATCAGAAAAGAAGACTTCAAAAAAAATAGCTGCGGAACCGGAAAAGCAGGCTTCAAAAAAGAGTAATAAGAAAACCTGACTTTTTACTGCAGAGGTTGAATTATGATGGGTTATCTGGACTGAGGCTTGCGCATCAGCTTTGATGCTTTATGCTCTGGTTTGAGTGGAGAGTGTTATGACAAAATCCGAACTGGTTGAAATGATTGCAGAACAACAGGAGGGAACTACCCGGCGCGAAGCCGAGATTGTCATGAATACAATCCTGTCTGTGATCGGTGATGCATTGGCGGATGGAGATCACATTGAATTGCGCGGCTTCGGTAGTTTTACCACCAAAACACGTAATGCCCGGGTCGGCAGAAACCCGAAAACGGGAGATGCTGTAATGATTCCCGCAAAAATCATCCCTCACTTTAAACCGGGCAAAGATCTGCGTGAAAGGGTTGATAAGCAGGCCTGAATACGGTGCCAAAAAACATGTATGGGCTGAACTCGGTGAACTGGATTAACGTCCTGTTGGTCATTGTACTTACATCATTTGCCACCATGTTTGCCATGGCCAATCTACAGCTGGTCCGGATTCATTTCCTGGGCGTCAGCAGTGCGGATATCCCTGTTTATGTTCCTGTTTTTATTTCTTTTATACTCGGTTTTTCCGGTGGTGTGCTGGCCCTGAGCTTCTCCAGACGCAAGCATAAACAGGAGATTATATGGCTCAGAAACGAGCATGAGCGATTGCAACGGGAAGTTGATAACCTGAGAAATATCCCGCTTCAGGATGATGTATGAATACGCTACTTCTGGCCATTACCGCCATTGCACTGGTGGTATTGGTGGCGCTGGTCTTGCGCCCCATTCAGGAAGAAGACAAGCCGGATCAGGAAGAGGATGCACGTATTTCCCCTCTACTGCGCGGCATTAATTATTTACTTTCCGATGAACCTGATCTGGCCCTGAAAGAAATGGTACAGGTTGCACGCCTGCGCTCGGAAGCGGCTGATGTTTATATGGCACTGGGTGAAATGTTCCGATCAAAAGGTGAAATCGGGCGTGCCGTGCGGATTCACCAGAATCTGCTGGCTCGCCCCGATCTGCCAAAATCAATGCATTTACAGGCTCATCTGGCACTGGCAACCGATTTCCAAACCGGAGGTCTGCTGGACCGGGCCCTGTATCAATATCAGAAGGCGCTGGATATTCAATCTGATCATGCCGGTGCGCTGGAAGCCTGTCTGAGGATCCGTGAACAGAGCCATGAATGGCTGTTGGCTGAAGAATTACTGTCACGCCTGGAGCGTGTACGCAATGAGTCATACAGTTCACACCGTTCTTACCTGTTTTCAGAAATGGCACTTCAGGGGTGCCAACAGAACAATCCCGAAGAAGCACATACCTACTGTGCCAGGGCGCTGGAACTGGATACCGCATGTGCGCCTGCGCGCATGGTCGAAATAGAATTGGCTTTGCAAACACATGATTTTGAAGAGGCAAAAGCGGGCATCCGTACCCTGTGGCAACAGGCACGGGAACATTTTCCATTGGTAATTCCTCTGTTATTACAGTATGAGTCTTTTTATAACTCAGACGGAAACACGCTGCTCCGTGATTTGTGGCTTG
>CAZBEN010000110.1:0-3224 GCA_964490955.1 uncultured Zetaproteobacteria bacterium
CGCCGGTGTTCGTCACTTAGTCGACGTAATTGATCCGAAGAAGCCTGTTCATACAATTCCGGATCAGCCATTTGCGCATCCAGTTCGGCAATACGCCGGTGCAGTTGATCCAGACCATGCTCAAGCTTTTTCACTTTGTTCCGCAGTGGTTGTAAAACCTTTCGTTGCTCGGTTTTCAGCCGGCGACTATCTTTTTTCGAAGGGCGTGAGGATGGTTTTTCATCCTCCACGTTTCTTTGCTGCAATAACCAGCTGGAATATTCATCGAGATCACCCTTGAACGCAGTTACCGAACCGCTGGAAACCAGCATCAGCGAATCACATACCGTACGCAGCAAATGCCGATCATGCGAAACCAGCACCATGGCGCCTTCAAAACTCTGTAAGGCCAGACTTAATGCATGGCGCATTTCCAGATCAAGATGGTTGGTCGGTTCATCAAGCAGCAGCAGGTTCGGTTGCCGGAATACGATCATGGCCAGCACCAGCCGCGCTTTTTCTCCACCGGAAAAGTTCAATACAGGCGCCAGCGCCATATCACCACGGAAATCAAAACCGCCCAGAAACTGGCGGGCTTCTTTCTCGGACATAGCCTCATTCAGCATTCTGATGTGCTGAACCGGTGATAATTCGCCATGTAACTGTTCCAGTTGATGCTGGGCGAAATAGCCGATAGCGAGTTCCTTTGCTCCGTCACGATGCCCCTGTTGAGGTATCAATTGTCCTGCCATCAGTTTAATCAGCGTCGACTTGCCTTCACCATTGGGGCCGAGCAGACCGATACGTTCGCCCGGCAGTAAAGAGAATGAGAGATCATGCAGAATGGTGGTGTCACCATAACCGGCAGATGCCTTGTTCAATCTGAGCAACGGATTAGGAATTTGTCCCGGATGTTTGAAGCTGAATGAAAATGGTGAGTCGACATGCGCCGGAGCGATCATCTGCATGCGTTCCAGTGCCTTGATACGGCTTTGTGCCTGTGTGGCCTTGGTAGCCTTGGCTTTGAAGCGGTTGATAAAACTCGTCATATGCTCGATCTGTTTTTGCTGTTTTTCATAGGAAGCTTGTTGCAGGGCAAGTTTTTCTGATCTTAATCGTTCAAAGTCGCTGTAATTTCCATTATATAGGGTAATTTGTTGATGTTCTATATGAGCTATACGGTTAACGCATCGATCGAGAAAATCACGATCATGTGAGATAAGCAGCAAGGCACCGCAATAGTGTTGCAACCACTTTTCCAGCCAGATCACCGCTTCCAGGTCAAGGTGATTGGTAGGTTCATCCAGCAATAACAAATCAGAACGACACATCAGGGCATGCGCCAGATTCAATCGCATGCGCCAGCCACCCGAAAAGCTGGCCACCGGTTTTTCTTCTGTGCCAATGGCAAAACCCAGACCGTGCAGCAGGCGTGCGGCACGGGCATGGGCAGCATAACCGTCAATAGTGGCGAGACGTTCATGCTGTTCGGCCAGCCGGATACCATCACCATCGCACTCCGCCTGTACAATCTGTTGTTGCAAGCGTGTCAATTCGGCATCGCCCTGCATCACATATTCAATGGCAGGCAGGGACAGGGCAGGTGTTTCCTGCTCGACATGCGCGATAGTCATGCCTTTATCTATCCGGAAACTACCGGCATCTTCCTCGATCTGTTTTTGTATCAAACCGAACAGGGAAGATTTGCCGCAACCGTTGGCGCCGGTGATGCCAACCTTGTGGCCGGCATGAATCACCATGCTGACATCCGAAAACAACAGTTTATTACCGCGCCGGAGCGAAATGGAATCAAAATAAAGCATGCGGCACTATAACCTGTACTATCTATTTTGATCATCAAGATTAAAATTCACCAAGACGGGAGAGCGAATATGTGGGTACAGAAAACGATCAGCTTGCAGTCGAAATCCAGAGGTTTTCATCTGGTCACCGGGGAGGTGGTCAGGCAATTACCTGAACTGGCTGATTTCCGTATGGGGCTGGCACATTTCTTTATCCAGCATACCAGTGCCAGCCTGACCATCAATGAGAATGCCGATCCGGATGTGCGCCTGGATATGGAATCGCATTTCAATCATTTTGTACCTGAGAATCAGCCTTATTATGAGCATACGCTCGAAGGTTCGGATGACATGCCTGCCCATATCAAATCCAGTACGCTCGGTTGCAGCATCACAATTCCGATTCGCAATGGCAGTCTGGCTCTCGGCACCTGGCAGGGTATTTACCTCGGCGAACATCGCAACCATGCCGCCTCCAGGCATGTTGTGGTGACCATGCAGGGCGAATGATCGGGCTGATATTACAATGAATATCGCAGTCTATATTTCCGGCCATGGTTTTGGTCATCTGGCTCAGCTCGCACCGGTATTGAATCGTATCCATGCTATCCGGCCGGAATGCCGCTTTATGATTCGTTGTTCGTTACCCCGGACAGAAATCCGGGCACGACTGGACTTTGATTTCGAGATCGAACAGAGCTCAGTTGATGTGGGGGTGGTGCAGCAGAGCGCAATTGAGGAGGATCGCCAGGCTTCAATCATGCAGATACGAAACTGGGTTGGGCAGATGAATGAGCAGATTGATCAGGAAATCGAATTATTGCGACGATTTGGTCCGTCCTTGGTGCTATCCAATATTTCACCGCTGGCATTTCCGGTAGCCAGAGCATTGGAGGTACCCGGCATCGGCCTGGCGACGCTGGACTGGCATACGATTTACAGCCACTGGCTGGATGAAGGTGATCCGGTTCTGAAACGGCTGGGTGAGGCATATTGCGTATGTGATTTGCTGCTGACGCCACCCATGGCAATGGACATGCCGGTCTTTCCTGTGCAACGCCGGATTGATTTGATTGCCACGCATCCCGTTGATATTTCAAATCCGGTAGCTGGAGATCGGAGGAAAAAAGCAATGGTTCTGTTTGGCGGTTGCGCTCATCCGCCTTATGACAGACAGGCATTGGCAAGCATGGATGACTGGTTATTTCTGATTCCGGATGCCGGAGACGGTGGGCCGGAAAACGTAACAGGTATTTGCTTCGGGCCAGATATAAGGCCGGTTGATCTCATGCCATTTGTCGACGTGGTGGTGTGCAAACCCGGCTACGGTGTGTTATCTGAATGCTGGTGTACAGCCACACCGATAGCATGGGTGGAACGGCCTGATTTTCCGGAATTCCCGATGTTGAAATCATGGCTGGATACATCAATGCCGGCAGCAGG
>CAZBEN010000111.1:0-3177 GCA_964490955.1 uncultured Zetaproteobacteria bacterium
GCCACGGTAGGTAATATGTGTCGCGCTACTCATTTGTTGTTGTCGTCCCGCCCTCCTCCGAGGGCAGACGTGGTTTTGTTTATTGGGGGGGGGGGGGGGGGGTAAAAATACGCTTCATATCATAGTCCTATAGTACATGTGACTATTTTAGACCTCGCCATGTCATCAAGCAATATTTTGTTGTTACTAACAGCTTGATTTGTATGATTTGCCAAAACCTTCAAAATACCCGATAATTCCGCTCAAGTATTCATGATACTCCCTGCAACAGGCAGGCGTATGGCAATATCGATGAATCATTCAGGTTATAGAGGTATGAATAAATGACTGTAGTATTAACCGAATCCGCAGCAGCAAAAGTCCAGGGTCTTCTGGAGGGTGAAGATAATGCCGCGTTGAATTTGCGCGTCTTTGTTTCCGGCGGCGGTTGTTCGGGCTTTCAATACGGTTTTACCTTTGATGATGAGATCAAGGATAATGATACGGTGGTTGAAAGCCATGGCGTAAAACTGCTGGTGGATCAGATGAGTCTGGATTTACTCAAGGGTGCCGAAATTGACTATCAGACATCGATTCAGGGTGAATCATTCGTGATTCGCAATCCCAATGCCGGATCCACCTGTGGCTGCGGTAAATCATTTACGCCATCAGACAGCGGCGGTAGCGGCTGCGCCAACGCTGGTTATTAACTCAAAACAACTACAACAAAAAAACCAAACAAACAGAACCTTTCACCGCAGAGGGCGCAAAGTACGCAGAGGTAAAACTTCTTTTCAAAATGCATCTGTCGGGTATCCAGTTGATTGCATGTTTTGCTTTCCCTCTGTGTGACTCTGCGTACTCTGCGGTAAATGTTTTTGATTCTGGAGCCAAACCTTCGATGCAGCGACTAATCACATGACAGCACTGGAGATCACTGGTCTCGGCAAGGTCTATCACAATGGTAATGAGGCTCTGCACGACATCTCCCTGAATATTCCGCAGGGCAGCTTTTATGCCATGCTGGGGCCGAACGGAGCGGGCAAGAGTACGCTGATCAATATACTTGCTGATACCGTGCGTGCCAGCAGCGGGGCTGTCAGCCTGTTGGGCCGTGATCTGTTCACACAGCGCAGCTGGTGCAAACGACAGATCGGTGTGGTGCCGCAGGAGGTGGCTTTCGATCCTTTTTTTACGCCGCGTGAAGTATTGGCTTTCACATCCGGCATGTTCGGCTGTAAAGCGGATTATGCATGGATCGATGAACTGCTGCGGCGGCTGGAGCTGATTGATCATTCGGTGAAAAACACACGACAGCTTTCCGGCGGCATGCGGCGGCGTTTGCTGGTGGCACAGGCTCTGGTGCATAAGCCGAAACTGGTGATTCTGGATGAACCGACAGCCGGCGTGGATGTCGAACTGCGCCGCCGTTTGTGGGATTTTATGCGCGAGTTGAATGCTTCCGGCACCACGATCCTTCTGACCACACACTATTTGGATGAGGCCGAGGAACTCTGCGACCATGTCGCAATTATCGATCGTGGCCGGCTACTGACAGCGCGTCCGATGCAGGAAATGATGGGCGAGATTGCCTCATCCTACCTCTGGTTCAACTATGGTAGAAAGCTGGACATGTCGGTTGAGGCTGTTGATACACTGGCCGCATTCGAGCCGCGCCTGACCGATGAAGGTATCTGTCTGAAACTGGGCATGCTTGAGGATGGTTCGACATTCCATGAAGCCTATCAGGCAGCTGTGGCCTGTTTCGGGGCTCCGCGCGATGCCGGATTGCGCCGCGAGGATCTGGAGGATGTATTTCTACGCCTGACCGGCAAACCGATGGTGGAAGAACAGGCCGATGGGTAAGGTTTCAATGGAAAAACGCATGCAGACGATGAATCTGCTTGGCACCTGGACGCTGTTTCTGCGTGAGATTCGCCGTTTTTTGAAGGTGAAAATGCAGACCATTGTGACACCTGCATTAACGGCCATGCTGTATCTGATCATTTTCCGTTATGCCATGGGTGACAGGCAGGTGCCGGGTATGGAGGTGGATTATTTCACCTTTCTGGTGCCGGGACTGGCCATGATGGCCATGCTGCAGAATGCCTTTGCCAACACTTCGAGCTCGATGATTATGGGCAAGGTCATGGGCATGCATATCTATTTGTTGATGGCACCGTTATCGGCTATCGAAGTAGTGACTGCTTTTCTGGCTGCTGCGGTGGTGCGAGCGGTGGTCGTGGCTGTCGCTTTTCTTGCTGTGTTGATGCCTTTTGTTGATCTCTCGTTATTACATCCGGGCATCATTTTGCTCTATGGTATATGCGGCAGTATTATTATGGGTGGCCTGGGTCTGATTGGCGGCATGTGGGCCAGAGATTTCGATAATGTTGCCATGGTGACCAATTTTATCATCCTGCCGCTGACCTTTCTTTCGGGTGTGTTCTATTCGGTCAAACAACTGCCTGCGCTCTGGCAGCAGTTGAATCACGCCAATCCGTTTTTTTACCTGATTGACGGTTTCCGCTACGGTTTTCTCGGAACCGGCGACACTGACCCTTATGCTTCCATCGTGGTGGTTCTGGCTACGGTGCTGGTCACGATTGTTACCTGCTGGGCCCTCTGGCGTAGCGGCTGGCGCATGAAAGAATAAAGCAAGCGACACAAGCAATGGGTGTTGCTTGTGTCGCGCGATAGTCAGAGGAAAATTAGCAACGGGTGTTGCTTGTGTGGCAGGATAATTGGTAGTGAGGTTACAATGGCGCAATCATCGAAAAGCAGGGCGGCGCGCAAGACTTCGGCATGGTTTCAGCGCCATGCCAATGATCCGCATGTGAAACGGGCCCGCAAAGAGGGGAAGCGTTCGCGTGCGGCATTCAAACTGACTGAAATTCTCGAACAACATGCTTTGGTCATCAAAAAAAATGCCGTGGTTATTGATCTTGGCTGTGCGCCGGGTTCATGGAGCGTAGAACTGGCCAAGCGGGTTGGGCCGGATGGTCTGGTCATCGGTATCGACTTGTTGCCACTAAAACCGATTAACGGTGTGACGCTGATGCAGGCGGATTTTGATTCCCCCGAAGGTCAGCAAAAACTGGCCGAAGCGCTGCAGGGAAAAACTGTAGATTTGGTGGTTTCAGATATGGCACCGGAGATGAGCGGCAACAAACTGGTCGATCAGATGCGCATGATCGG
>CAZBEN010000112.1:0-3163 GCA_964490955.1 uncultured Zetaproteobacteria bacterium
ATTGTGAAAAGTTCCTGTTAAAACGCATTTCCCAACAGTAGGCCCAAACTGAAACTCCGTCGCAAAACCGAAGGCTTCAGTATTGCATTCCTTGATATCATGGCTTGCGGCCTGGGCGCCATTATTCTGGTATTTATGATCGTCAAACATAACGTTGATCAACCCACTACAGAAGTCGATCTGCTGCAATCCGACTTGGCACAACTCCAGAAACAACAAGCAGCATTGAAACAATCAATCTCCCAACTGGATGCTGATGCGCTGGATGAAATGAAAAAGATCAGTCGCAATCAGGCAACGGTATCCGCATTAAAGCAAGAAACAGCTAAAAAAAGTGATCTGCTCAAGCACAGAAATATGGAGCTATCCGCAGTCAAAAATACGATTAAAAATGCGCCCAAAGCGAAAAAAGACGATGTTGTGAAAAATGATCGGGGCGGAGAAGAAAATTATATCATGGGCATCAGGGTCGAAGGACGCAAAATCGTTTTTCTCGTTGACAGCAGTGCATCCATGACTGATGAAAAGCTGATTCAAATTATCCGCCGCAAAAACAGCTCGGAAGGCGAGAAAAAAAGAGGCCCCAAATGGCAGCGCACCAAACGCATCATGCGCTGGCTACTGGTGCGCACACCTAAATCCAGCCAGGTCGCTGTCGTGGCATATAATAAAACGGCCAGAGTGCTGGGTGGATCAGGCTGGTTGAACGGGCGTGATGCCAGCAGTATACAAAAACTTTACAGAGAGATTGATAAACTTGTACCAACCGGATCAACCAATCTGCAACTGGGTCTGCAAAAAGCCGCAGCGCTCGGGCCCACAGATATGTATGTGGTGACAGACGGGCTGCCCACTGCGGGACAATCACGCTATTCGAGTCTCAACCCATTCTCGGCTTGCAGCTCGCTGTTGGGGAAATCCAGCAATATCTCCGGGGATTGCCGGGTTAAACTGTTCCGCCAGAGTATTGCTGAAAGTTCTCCCAAGGGCAGCGTGAAAATTAATGTCATCCTGCTACCCATCGAAGGCGATCCACAGGCATCTCCTGAATACTGGGCATGGAGCGCCTCAACCGGCGGCTTGTTGATTAGCCCTGCACTAAGTTGGCCATGAAATCACGCCGGAGAAATCTGGAAATTTTCAGTCTGTCCTTCCTGGACATTGTTTCCTGTGGATTTGGCGCTGTCATTTTACTGGTGTTGATATCCAAGCCGCTTGAAGGCACCACCAGCCCGGATATTGATGCAGCCAAACAAATGTTACAGCAAGTGATATCGGCACAGGATAATGTTAAAAAGTCCTCCAGAGAACTGGAAAAAAAGCAACAGGAGCTGACCAGTCTCAAACAAATCAGTTCGCTGATTAAACAATCCGAGGCAACAACGAAAAAGCAGCTGGGTGCTAAAAGCAGTGAACTTGAAAAACTCGATGGCGACCTCGAAGGTCTGTCTCTGGTTGAGTCCTCGCTCAAACGCGCCTCAATCAGACCCAGCTCTGCAACAAAAAGGGATGCGGAGGTTGGCGGCATACCGGTTGATAGCGATTACATTATTTTTATCGTCGATACATCGGGCAGTATGCTCAATATCTGGCCGCGCGTATCGCAAGAGCTGATTAATGTGCTGAAAATTCATCCCAAAGTGAAAGGTTTTCAAATAATGAACGACAATGGAAGCCATCTAATTTCAAGCTATGCAGGAAAATGGATTCCCGATACCCCGCAACGACGCAGAGCCGTAATGGGTATGTTCACATCATGGAACAGCGCTTCAAACAGCAGCCCGGTTGAAGGGATTGAGATGGCATTAAAAAGGTATGCGAAACCTGATATTTCCCTGTCCATATATGTTTTCGGAGACGATTATGCCGGTTCATCCTATGGCCCGGTCATTAACACCATCGACAAGCTGAACCGCAATCGCATCACAGGAAAAAGATTGGCCAAAATTCACGCGATCGGATTTATGTCGCAATACACCACCAACCGCTTTGCTATCCTGATGCGAGAAGTAACCAAACGTAATGGTGGAACCTTCCTGGCTCTGCATCCGTAATCAGTAATCGTCAGGTTCCCCCATCAGGGCCAGTCACCCGATTGCACCCCTGTCCTGCCGGGCCACCGGTGTCTCTACATAATACAGGAGCAGCGCACCGGCAGCGAACAACAGTACAATCACCAGGATGGAAAAACGGGCACTGCCGGACATGAGACTGGCCACGCCCATGAGTGCCGGCCCCATCACTGCAGCGAATTTTCCCAGCATATTGAAAAACCCAAAAAATTCAGCGGCCTGATGTTTGGGAATCATGCGTGCATACATCGAACGCGATAGCGCCTGCACGCCCCCCATCACCAGACCAATCGCTGCGGCCAGCCAGTAAAAATCAGATGCCTGCTGCATCGTGGAACTCCAGACACAAACGGCTGAATAAATGGCAAGGCTGACCAGAATGACTCCCTTGGCGCTCCAGCGCTCACCCAGCCAACCCATCGCCAGCGCAGCGGGAAAGGCAATAAACTGCGTCATCAGCAACGCCGTGATTAACACCGATGAATCAAAGCCCAGCGACAGCCCGTAATCCACAGCCATCCGAGCCACCGTATTGACCCCGTCGATATAGAGAAAATAAGCCAGCAGGAACAACCAAATCTGTTTCAACCCACGCAGATGATGGAATGTTTCACGCAGCTGGCTAAAACCGTTTCTGGCGGCATCCAGCCAGTGTACAGTTGTCACTTCACCCTGTTCATGCACTAAGCGGGCCAGCGGCAGCGTAAATAACGCCCACCACAGAGCCACCGTGATAAATGACCATCGCACCGCTTCAGCTTTACCGGCCAACAGAAACCAGTCCGGATGCAATGTCATCAGCACATTCACAGCAAATAAAACACCGCCACCGATATATCCGACGGCGTAACCAAGCGATGACACCCGGTCCAGTTCCTCATGCTCGGCCACATCAACAATCAGGGCATCATAAAACACATTGGCACCGGAGAAGCCGATAGCGCCAAACGCATAAATCATCACAGCCAATAACCAGTGACCCTCCCCGACCAGAAACAGCGCTGCTGTCATCAACACACCCAAAACAGTAAAGCTGAGCAGCATGCGCTTTTTCAAACCGCCCTGATCCGCCATTGCCCCGAGTACAGGGG
>CAZBEN010000113.1:0-3133 GCA_964490955.1 uncultured Zetaproteobacteria bacterium
CCTATATCGCCCTATTGTTGAGATTTATCCTTTTGAAGGATTTTCGTACCCCCCATCTTCCACAGCACAATGCCACCGGGCAGAGCAGCGATTAACAGCACCAGCACCCACAAAGCCGCCATCGCCCCAGCTACTTCAGCAGAAGCACCGAACCATGTGGCCAGCCCCACATATCCGGCTTCCCGAATACCGAAGCCGTTAAAGGAAACAGGTAAAGCTGAAGCCAGAGCAACCACACAAACCATAAACCCGTAGGCAAACCATGACATCTCCATCCCAACTGCCATACCCAGCAATACATGCGCCTGCACAACCAGTATTTGAAACAGAATGGATACTGGCAGACTTTTCCACCAGGCAGTCTGAAACACCGGGGTTGTTAATGGTAGCGATTTCCATCCGGATAATTTACCGCTCCAGCCGGATGCCACCAATCGGTGCCACCACCATGGTGCTGTCAGAAGCATTCCGAAAAGCATCACCAGTCCGGCATTCCACAACACAATCCACAGCAAAGGGATATCAAGAAATAACATGCAGAATGAGACAACCAGACCCAACCCCGCGACACCGTTCACACGTTCCATGATTACACTGGCTGCAGCCGGCCAACCGGCATTTTCCTTGCCTTTGGCCAGTAACCAGCCGCGCGCCACATCACCACCAATAATAGAGGGCAGAAACAGACTCAGGAACATACCGAGAAAATAGATTTGAATTTTCCTGGCAGTTATCACAGCAAGTCCCAGTCCGCGGGCTAACCATGTCCAGCGAATCGCTGAAAGCACCTGACCAACAATCAGGCAGAATGCTGCTGCAGCAACCAACTGCCAGTCAGCGGTTTTCAACAACTCAATAATTTTAGAAAGATTGAGCGCCCACCCCAGGTAGGCCAGCAACAGAGCTGAAAGAAGGAGTTTAATCCAGAACATTTAGAATCGGTGAAGGGTAAGATGTAAGGAGCGAGATGCATGAAATGAGACGCATGAAATGATGAGAATTTTCATCTTACATCCAACATCTCACATCAAACGGAGAGCTCACTCCTCATGATCCTCGCGCACGCTGTAATGACGGCGACCAGTTGATTCGTAATAGGTACGTGCCTGCATTTCCAGTATCAGCCCGATGCCGAACAACAGAATGCCGGTGACAATCATCAGTGAACCAAGTTGCAGCATAGGTCGCCCGGCAAGTTCTGCGCCGAACAGCAGTTTGTCCATGGTCAGCCACAGATCGATAAATAATCCGCTGACCAGCGAAATCAGCCCGGCCGGGCCGAATAATTGCAATGCCCGGTCCGTAAAGTGCTGGAAAAAAACTACCAGCAGCAGATCAACCAACACACGTATAGTTCGACCGATACCATATTTGCTCTCGCCGAACCGACGAGGGCGATGGGTAACCACTTCCTCGCCTATTCTGGCACCATAAAGATCGGCCAGCGCCGGCAGAAAGCGGTGCTGTTCACCATAAATTCGAAGATTCTTGGCGACATCGGCGCGCATCAGTTTCATCGGGCAGCCATAATCATGCATACGCACTTTGGTAGTACGGCGGATCAGGGCATTGGCAATTTTAGAGGGAAGGTTGCGCGACAAGCTGGCATCCTGGCGATCCTTGCGCCAGCCATTGACCATATCCAGATCATCCTTATGCATTCGCTCCAGCAACTTCAGAATATCGGCAGGATCAGTCTGCAAATCGCCATCCATATATACAATATACTGTCCCTTTGCCCGCTCAAAACCAGCGCTCATCGCTGCTGTCTGGCCGAAATTGCGCCTGAGTTGAATCAGTACCACCCGATCATCCGTCTGACGCGCTTTTTTTACAGCTTCGACTGTGCCATCGTCAGAGCCGTCATCGACCAGAATCAATTCGTATACATGACCACTCAGTTTCTCTGCCACTTCTGTAACCAGCAGCGGTACATTTTCTTCTTCCCGATATAGCGGTACGACAATCGAAATCATTGATTCGGGCATTACCCCTCCTTTCCTGTCGGTGTACTCACTGCCGGTTGCGGTTGCAAACTCACCAGCAGCAGCCAATGTCTCGCATACATGCCGTAGACACGATCATGCACAATAAGATAGGGAATAATCTCTTTTGGCAACAGTTCAAGCGCATCCTGAGGCATAACAACGGCTTTGCCGGCTACCAGCCACTCACCAACCTCCCCTACTTCCGTCAACATCGGCAGACGACCACCATGATAAAACAGCAATGATGGCTGGAAATAATGAAACGTCGCCAGTTCACTGCCATCAAACCCTGCTTCAGTTGCCTTGGCAGCCAGGGATATACTAATTTTATTGTGGTCAATCCCCTTGACTGACCACCCGGCCAGCAAAACCATCGACACAGCCATGGTCACTGACAGAATGAGACCACCCCTCCCTGATTGTTCGTTCCTTTTCCACAACCACTGTTTTTTCCATATCAACCAGATTGCCACCAGCACCATCGGCATCATGGCCAGTATATAATAGCCCTCACCCGCCCATTGCTTCTCCAGCCCGAAACCGCCGCCAACAACAATCCCTGTCGAAAGAACCAATGCTGTCCACACCAGCCAGTGCACAGCACGCTGGCGCACTTCAGTGGATGCATATGTCCAGCCATACGCCATTAGCATGGCAGCAGCAGGAAACAGGGGCAGGACATAATTGGGCAACTGGGTGCGCGCAATGCTGAAAAAGAGGATATATACTCCAATCCAGCACAGCATGAACAAACGCACAGGTTCCTCTCTCAAAAACTTCAACCGCCATGAGCCGAACCACAGCATCGCTGCCAGCAAACCGGTCCATGGAAACCAGCCCAGCAACACACTGACAATATACAGACCCGGGAAACCGTGATGTCCCTGCAACGGATCAGTAAAGCGGTCGATGTTATGGTGGAAAATAAAACCTTCGAGCCAAACACCATGAGTCAAAATACCCACGGCGATATACCAGGGCAACGCTACCGCCAATGCAATCAAAGCGCCTTTGAACGGATGAAACAGACGCCAGTTCCTCCAGTCCCCCATCAGGGTCAGGAAAGCGGCAACAATTAACAGCGGCATCAGTCCGGCAATCGGCCCCTTGGCCAGCGTTCCCAGTCCTATGGCAATATAGGCTGC
>CAZBEN010000114.1:0-3101 GCA_964490955.1 uncultured Zetaproteobacteria bacterium
TGTTTTTCCCTGAGCTTGTTGGCTTCGCGCACCATGGCTTCACTGAAGTCGATGCCGATAATCGTAGCGGCTCCTCGCTCAATCTGATGGAATGTGGAATATCCATTAGCACAACCCACATCAAGCACATCATCGCCTTCCATAATACGGGAACCGATAGCATCAATCTCCAGATTGATCATATGATAGTCACCCCAGCTGGCATCGTGATCGGAGCCGTGTTTATCTGCTTGCGACGTCCAGAACTCCAGAATGTGTTCGCCCATGATGATTATCCTTCCGTGCTTGGCTTTTATGGTTCAAATGTCAGCGAAATATAGCAACAGAGATGAGAATTTGCTATCCGTACAGACTGAATGACGCAGAAAGAAGACCCATTCAGAGTGTTCTTAATCGAAAAAACTGTGTTACCATTTGCCCTATGCCACATATTTCGGTCATCATCCCTGTATACAAAGCTGAAAGCTGTCTTGCCGAACTGTACCGCCGTCTGAAGGCCTCGCTCGAGTCCATCAGCGATGATTTCGAGTGTATTTTGGTGGAAGATTGCGGCGGTGATAACTCCTGGAACATCATCCAGGAACTTGCTGAACAGGATCCCCGCATTAAAGGTATCCAGTTCAGTCGTAACTTCGGCCAGCACTACGGCATCACAGCCGGTCTTGATCATGCCAGTGGTGACTGGATCGTGGTAATGGATTGTGACCTTCAGGATGCGCCGGAGGAAATCCCGAGATTGTATGCCAAAGCGCAGGAAGGCTTTGATATAGTGCTGGCCCGGCGTGGTAAAAGACAGGACCCGGCCCTGAAACGCCTGCTGTCCTGGGGCTTCTACAAGGTTTTCGCCTATCTTGCGGAAATTGATTACGATGCTGAAGTAGGCAATTTCCGCATCATTTCCCGGCGGGTAGCAGACAATTTTCGAAACATGCGTGAAAAACTCAGATTTTTCAGCGGTATCATTGACTGGATGGGATTCCCGGCTGCAAAAATTGATGTCAAACATGCTCCAAGCCTGCATGGGAAATCCACCTATACCTTCAAAACATTGATGAAACTGGCCATTGATACAATTCTGGCCTATTCGGATAAACCACTGCGCATGTCGATTAAATTCGGTTTCGCCATTGCCGCTGTCGCCTTTGTTGCCGGTTCAGCTCTGCTTGTTCAGACTCTGATTTACGGATCACCGGTAACCGGCTGGAGCAGTCTGATTGTCTCCCTCTACTTTCTTGGCGGCATCATTATTGCCAATCTGGGAATTATCGGCATCTATCTCGGTAAAACCTTCGATGAAACAAAAAAAAGGCCATTATATATCATTCATAAAACCACATTTGAACAGCCCGAAAAGTAGGCTGAATATATGTTCTCTATTGCCGGTAACGCCGTGAATGTCAACATCGTAAAAACCCTGACGCTGTTGGCGGCTCTATTCATGCTACTGCCTTTGTCGGTCATGCAATATGTTGGTGAAGAAGGATTGATGGCGGTTAAATCCTACGAGATGTTTGTACGTGATGACTGGCTGCACCCCTCGATTCTGGGCATGATCTGGCCGCATTCGCCGCTCTGGCACTGGCCAGTGATTGCCATCAGCCAGTTAATTGGCTGGGAACATGTCGATATCGCTGTCCGTCTGGTATCAGTAACGGCAACATGGTTGAGTGCCGTCTGTGCCGGCCTGGCAGCGCATTGGCTCTACGGCAATAAACATATCCACGCCGGTTGGCTGGCTGCACTGGTTTATCTGAGTATGGGTGAGGTTGCATTCTGGTATGGCTGGCTGGGTTATGTCGATGCCACTTTCGGTCTATTTATTTTTGCCGCTATTGCATCACTGTGGCGGGCCATTGCGGATGAAAAACTCACATGGTTCATATTATCCCTGCTGTTTATTTCACTGGCTTTCATGACCAAGAATATCACCGCCTACGTGTTATACGGTGCCTCGGGGCTGGTACTGTTATGGCAATTGAAACGCTGGTATATGCTAAAAAGGCCATTGTTCCTTCTGACGGGGATACTGGCACTGCTGGTTCCTGTATTCTGGCAATCATTCATCGTACCCGCCGGTGCCAATACAGCTACGACCACCATCAATGATGTATTGCGTAATTTTGCCGGTTATGGTCTGTTGGCTTTTATCAAACACTGGATCAGCTTTCCACTGGTATTCCTGTTTCGTGCCCTGCCCGTATCGTTACTGCTGGTTTGGCTATGGCTGCGTCGCAAACATCATTTCAGGCTGAACCCAACGTTAAAAACGCTCTCTCTGATTTTGCTGATCTGTTTTCTTCCTTTCTGGATATCGGCAGGAGCCACACCACGTTATCTGGTGCCGTTGTATGGACTGGTCGCCCTGTTACTGACCGGGCTAATGCTACAACTGGATCAGACCCGACTGAAACAGGGTATCTTGTTAATAGCGCTGATTGTAATCGCCAAGATTCCCTACAGTTTGGGTATTCTACCCTATATCAAAGACTGGAGACCGGAACGTGATGTCAAAATTGTGGCCCATGAGATCATTCAGCGCACCATGAATGCACCGCTGCGAACACAGAATGATGTCGCAACCGGCCTGGCAATTGCAGCTTATATTGATGTCTGGCGGCAACAGCGCCCACCCATCCACTGGTATAATGGCAAAGAAAGTGGTGTCTATATTTTAGCTGAAGTGGAAACTCCGACGTTTGGCAAACTGGTTAAATCATGGCGACTGCGCGGTGATCACATCTATCTGTACTGGAAAGACAAGCAGTGAGCACGAGCAACAACTTCATTCCATTCAACAAACCGTATATGACCGGTATGGAAACAACACATATTCTGGAGGCTCATGCCAATGGCCAGCTGGCCGGTAACGGGCCCTTTACCCGCCGTTGCCAGCAGTGGCTGGAGAATCAGGTAGGCTGTACAAAAGCACTGTTGACCCACTCCTGTACAGCAGCGCTGGAAATGGCAGCACTGCTGATCGATTTAAAGCCCGGTGATGAAGTTATCATGCCGTCTTATACATTTGTCTCAACCGCCAATGCCTTCGTATTACGCGGTGCTGTTCCCGTATTTATCGATATCCGTGAAGACACACTGAATAT
>CAZBEN010000115.1:0-2986 GCA_964490955.1 uncultured Zetaproteobacteria bacterium
CGCATTGATGTGGCTGAAACCCTGAAAAAGAAAATCGATGTTGAACGTGCACCTTATGTGATTCTGGGGGCATGTAACCCGAAACTGGCCAACACGGCGCTGAACCTGGAACCGGAGCTGGGTCTGATGCTGCCATGCAATGTGATCATCTACGAAAATTCAGATCATCAAACCATTGTATCGGTAATCGATCCGGCAGCAATGGTCGGTATGATCGACAATCCTGCTCTGGAGTGTCTGGTGAGTGAGGCAAGGCCACTGCTTGAACAGGCGCTGAATAGCATTTGATATGAGCTACATGCCCGTGAAAAACGACTGGCTGAATACCTTTCCCGAGCTGAAGAAGAATCAGGACAATGTATGGCATACCACTGCAGACAAGGCGATGCGCATGCAGGTGAAGCGGGGCAGTGTGTTGTTCCGTGATGGTGATGCCTGCAATGGTTATGTGCTGGTTGTGAACGGGGCGATTCGTGTGCAGAAAATTGATCCGCAAGGTCATGAAATTGTGTTGTACCGGGTGGAAGAAGGGCAGAGCTGCATGTTGACTACGACATGTCTTCTGGCAAAACAAAACTATCCTGCCGAGGGTGTAGCTGAAACGGATGTTGATCTGGTGCTGTTACCACTGGATGCCTTTGATTCTGCACTGAGCAAATCACCCGGATTCAGACATTTTGTTATGGCCAATATCGGTCATCGTATCAGTGATCTGATGTTGTTACTGGAAGATGTCGCCTTTGGCCGGAAAGACGTGCGCCTTGCCGGTTTTCTGCTGAAAAGTGCCGATAAGAATGGCGATGTGCTCGAACTGACTCATCGGCAACTGGCCGTTGAACTGGGCACTGCCCGCGAAGTGGTCAGCCGTCTGATCAAGGATTTTGAACGTAACGGTTTGGTAAGCCTTGGACGTAACAGGATAACTATTCTTCGAATTGATCTGATTCGGGAAATTGCCGACAGGGATAAAGATTCCTGATGAGAGCAAGGAGTGAATGCTATGAAATAAAGCGCTCCGAATTGTAAACATAAACCGACGGATTCCATTTTCTATCCATCTGACTTATGATTTCATCATACAGAAATACATAGCCTGTTTGTTGTCGTGGTTTTTTTTCATGGCTTTTTCTTTTCAGCAGAACAAGCCGTGTGGAGGGCTGGTAAGGTAAGCTGCAGTGGACAGTAATATCTCTGATATATTACCGTTCAGATGAACAGGAGTTCAATGAAAATTCTCGAAGAGTTTATCCGGAAAGAATCGGCTAGCGGTATTTTGTTGGTTTTCACAACGATTCTGGCGCTGGTATTCAGCAATACATTCCTGTCGCCATTATATCAATCGTTTTTACATATTCCTGTAGAGATACGTGTGGGTTCCCTGAACCTAGATAAGTCACTGTATCACTGGGTCAATGACGGCTTGATGGCAATTTTCTTTTTGCTGATCGGACTGGAAGTAAAGCGGGAGGCACTGGTAGGGCATTTGTCATCCGTGCGCCAGATTATGCTGCCTGCTATTGCGGCTATCGGTGGTATGCTGGTGCCGGCATTAATCTATCTTGCTTTCAACGCCGATAATTCCATTGCTGTGAATGGCTGGGCCATACCTACGGCAACGGATATTGCCTTTGCATTGGGTATTCTTTCTTTACTGGGGAAGCGCGTTCCTGTGTCACTGAAAATTTTCCTGATGGCATTGGCTATTATCGATGATCTGGGGGCGATCGTTATTATCGCCGTTTTTTACACCGCTGATTTATCCATCCTGTCCATTGTCGTTGCACTGGTATCCCTAACCTGTTTAATCGCACTGAACCTGTTTGGCGTAACCAAAAAAACAGCATATTTTGTGATCGGTACGATATTGTGGATCAGCGTGTTGAAGTCCGGTGTGCATGCGACGCTGGCCGGCGTTGCACTGGCATTTACCATTCCGTTGAATGGTACAGATGAACATGGACGATCCGTTTCACCGCTGAAGGAAATCGAACATAATCTCCATTCCTGGGTGGCGTTTTTTATTCTGCCGCTGTTCGCTTTTGTCAATGCAGGCGTTGATATCACGCAGATATCTGTCAGCCAGATGGCTGGCTCTGTACCTTTGGGGATTATGCTTGGACTGTTTATCGGCAAGCAATTGGGTGTGTTCGGCTTTAGCTGGGTGGCAATCAAACTCAAGCTGGCTCAATTACCGGAGGGCAGTAGCTGGAAGCAGCTCTACGGCGTATCCGTATTAACAGGTATTGGATTTACCATGAGCCTGTTTATTGTCTCACTGGCTTTTGATGATGACGCTGTTTTTCAATATACTGATAAACTGGCCATTCTCACCGGTTCGTTTCTGTCAGGCATTATCGGTTACCTGGTTTTGAAAACAGGACGGAGTAGATAACAGTTTTTTTCTTAATTCGCCAGCCATTGCCTCTAATGAATCGCTGATTAAATCAGCATCTCCCTAATGCTGGTCGGTGATGATTTGATAAGTGACAATGTCACTGAATCGTTTTTTCCTGAATCATAGCATTGCTCCTCATCAACAAGATGAAGGAGGTATGATATGAAAGCAAATGTAGGTGGTATTGATCGAATCGTCCGGCTTCTGGCAGGTCTTGCACTGATTGCAGTCGGCGCGCTGGGTCTGGTGGCTTCGCCATGGAATATTGTGGCCATGGCCGCCGGGGCTGTGTTTACGTTGACATCGGTGATTCGCTTCTGTCCGCTGTACACGCTACTCGGCATTAATTCCTGCCCGATAAAATAATCTCTTTACTTATTATATTAACATATTATAATACGCAAAACTGAGTAGAATGATATGGTAATAGGCAGGTGAGAGATTCATGGCGGGATATGTCAGCACATTCGATAAATCAATCCGGATCTGGTTCGGGTTGGCGATGATTGTCGGCAGTATTCAGGACGCGCATATGTTGCCGTGGACCGTGATTGGAGCGTTGCTGGTGGTGACTGCATGGCTGGGCTTTTG
>CAZBEN010000116.1:0-2973 GCA_964490955.1 uncultured Zetaproteobacteria bacterium
TTTGAACAGTCGCAATTTTGTGCATCCTGTCATCAGTTCCCGGCCTCCATGGCAATTAATGGAAAGCCTTTGGAAAATACCATAACTGAATGGAGAAAAAGTATTTTTCCAAGTCGTGGAATCACCTGTCAGAAGTGCCATATGCCGGACAGAAGACATGAATTTCGTGGTATTCATGATCCCGAAATGGTTAAGAAAGGACTGACATTCAAGCTGTCACAGAGTAAAAACAGTGCCGTGTTCAGCATGACATCGACATGGATCGGGCATGCTTTTCCGACTTATGTGACACCCAGGGTTGTGGTTTTGGCATCGGCCATGGATGCAGGCGGCAAAGTGTTGAGCAACTGGGAATGGGAAATTATCCGGGAAGTGGCATATGATGATGGCTGGAAGGAAGTACGGGACACGCGTCTGATGCCCGGTGAACGGCGTGAGTTTATAGCTGATCCGCTACCTGAAAAGGTGGTGATCGTTCGTTATCAGGTAAAAGTGATTCCCGATTATTTCTATAAAGGAACCTATCAGAGCTTAATTGATGGCGGGCTGACGGAGACGCCGATGGCGCATATCCGGCATGCATTTGAACGCGCTGAGCAGAATGATTATCTGTTGTATGAAAAGGAACTGATGATCAGGGCCCGTTCATACGTCTATGACCGTAGGTAACACTGATTAAACTTGCTCTTCACCATGGCTGACCATAATCTGCATTGATTATGCAGATACGTAAGGTGGCAATTGAATGCCTGAGAAAAGTTTTCCATACATCCCTCAAAGCCGACCTGGTCCTGGAGCGATCCGGGGCATATTTGCAACCGCGTGACCACAGGCTATTACATAAACTTGTCTATGGCGTGTTGCGCCGTCGTTATTCGCTGGAAGCTGATTTTTCGCGCTTCTGCAAAACAAAACCGGACGAAACAAGCGAAGCAGCACTATTGCTGGGTACTTATCAGTTGCGGCATATGCGCATACCGGACCATGCAGCCGTTTCGGAAACGGTAGCTGCTATTCGGCAACTGCACCCCAAATCATCCGGTTTTGTAAATGCTGTATTGCGTCGTGTCGCAGATAGTGAACAGCCGGTAAAGCTCAAACCCAATCAGCGGGTTGAACTACCGAGATGGATGTATGCCCGCTGGCGAGATGCCTTTGGTGCGGATACGGTGTTGCGGTTTTGCAATGCATTCAAATCGGCACCACCGCTTTGTCTGGCGGTATTTGTGGACCGGGAAAAGTGGTTGGCTCAGGTGCGCAGTATGGATATCGAAGTGGAAGCAGGGGAGTTGTCCGATTATGCTGTACTGTTACCGTCCGGTACGGATGTAACATCGCTGCCGGGATTTGATAACGGGGCTTTTACAGTCATCGATCAGGCGGCACAGGCTGCTGTGATGGATTTGAACATATCCAACCCGTCCGCTGTTATTCTGGATCTGTGCGCGGCTCCCGGTGGTAAAACAGCCATGCTTTCCCGCCGGTTTCCTGAGGCCCGGATTATTGCCGTGGAACTGAATGCCGGACGTATTCCGCGCTTGAGGGAAAACCTGTCCCGTTTGCAATGTGGCAATGTGATCGTAGTCCGTGCCGATGCCATGCGTCTTCCTTTTCCTGACGCATCTGCTAATGTTATTTTGCTGGATGCGCCCTGTTCTGCTTCCGGTATCTTGCGCCGCCATCCCGATGCGAAATTCCTGCATGATAATAAGGACATAGATAAACTGTCCTGCATCCAGAGAACTATGATTACAGAGTCGTTACGGGTGTTGAAAAAAGGTGGCCAAATGACATATGCGGTTTGCTCAATTCATCCGGAGGAAAATGAACGGGTTCTGGATGGACTTGATGGGGTGCATGACATGAAACGCTTGTTTCCATCCGTGGATCATGATGGTTTTTTCCATGCTTGCATTAAAAAGCGCATGATACAGCAATGACAGGCGAGAGTGAGTTTGGGTTGATCGAGCGGTTGTTTAAAGATGCCGGTGGCAGCCAGCATGCATTTACCCGATTGGCTATTGGCGATGATGCTTCCATTCATCAACCACATGCCGGTATGGAACTGGTGGTTAGCACCGATTCGAGTGTGCAGGGTATTCATTGGCCCGGGAACTTCCCACTGGATAAAGCCGCAGACAGGGCGGTTTGTGCAGCATTATCCGATATCGCTGCCATGGGTGCAGAAGCTGTGTGTGCATGGCTGAATGTGATGGCAGAAGACAGCCATGCCGTGGAAGCACTGGGGGCAGGATCAACTCGTGCGCTAAAGCGTTACGATGTTGAACTGGCCGGAGGTGATACCTGCCGTTCTGCTAGCAATGCACTGTCCGTGACCGTAGCAGGGCAATTGCCACAGGATAGTGCAATGCGTCGTGATGCGGCATTAAACAGTGATGATATCTGGCTGGTTGGCAGGGTCGGATTTCATGCGCTGGGTTTACAGCAATGGATGTCTGATCAGAAAGCCAGGGAACGGAATCAGGGGAACCAGAAGCAAGGGGTATTTGTTACCTGTTTCGAGTCTATTGTGCCTCAATTGCATGCGGGCATTCAGTTGAGGGAATTGGGCGTGTCATGCTGTATCGATGTCAGTGACGGGTTATTACAGGACGCCGGTCATATTGCTGCAGCATCGGAAACAGAGATGGATATTGAAGTAACAGCCGTGCCGGATTGGGAGATATTACACCAGCATGCCGGTGAAGAAGCAGCACTGCAGTCGGTTGCGCATGGCGGAGAGGATTATGCGCTACTATTTACAGCGCCTGCCAACATGTCCCTTCCTGATGGTCTGGCAGTTCGTATTGGCCACTGCCGACAAGGTGAAGGTGTAAATTTACTATTGAATGGTGAAAAAACAGATGTGCAAAAAACAGGATTTGATCACTTTGCCTGAATCGCGCGATTTCAATCATTGGCTGGCTGCAGGTCTGGGTAGTGGCTGGCTGCCCAAGGTACCGGGGACGTGGG
>CAZBEN010000117.1:0-2941 GCA_964490955.1 uncultured Zetaproteobacteria bacterium
GATGACTGGCTGTATGGCGGTGATTTCGACACTATTGTCGAAACCATTACCGATGGCCGGGAAGGCTCCATGCCCGCCCATGCCGGTGTGCTTGATGACGCCGAGATCAATAAGCTGGCCGATTTTGTCGTCGCCGCTTCGCAGGGCAAGGCAACACCGGAAGGCTTTACCCGCTTCAATGAAGCCGGCTGTGCTGGCTGTCATGGAGAAAATGCCAAAGGCGGTGCTATCAACGATCTGGGTACTGGTGCGGCCAATCTGACCGATGGTATCTGGCGTTTCGGTAGCTCCCGTGACGATATTCTGCGCAGCATACGTTATGGTGTGAATGAAGATCAGGCTGACGTGCCCAAAACACGCATAGCCATCATGCCTGCTTTTGGTGAGAAACTCAGTCCGGAAGCCATCAAGATGCTAGCCGTCAAGGTGCATGAATTCGGTGGCGGGAAATAGGAGACGGTTATGGATGCAGTAGTAATCGGAGTCATTATCGCATTGGCTGGCACAGGGATTGTGATCGGTTATCTGACTTACCGTTTTTTCAAGATCATTAATGGCAAGGACGATTCCGAATAGTATAAACCGGACAACTTATGAGGGAGGGAGGTTCAAAGAGCCTCCCTTTTTCATGCATGGATTATAGGTAAAGTCTGGCGAATATAAAAATTTAAAAGACAGACTTAAAATGTTGTTACATACATTCATACTGTATATGAATACAACAAGGAGATAAGATGTCGGAACAAAAGCAGAACAGCATAGAAGACCTCTATGCCGATGCAGCTCACTGGCATGTCAATACCGGCGAAGAAACCATTCATGCCAAACGTATCCCCGGTCGTTTTCGTAATTACAAATGGTACGTGTCATTCCTGTGGCTGTTGTTTTTTATCACCCCTTACTTCCGTTGGGATGATCATCAGGCTATCCTGTTTGATATTCCGCATCGTCAGTTTCATCTGTTATCTCTCACCATCTGGCCTCAGGATGTCTGGATGTTATCGCTGGTCTTGATTCTTCTGGCCATGACATTATTCGGGGTAACCGCTGTTGCCAGCCGAGTCTGGTGCGGCTACTTCTGTTTTCAGACGGTGTGGACGGACTGGTTTACCTGGCTGGAAGATAAAATCGAGGGTAATCCGGCGCAGCGGCGCAAGCTCGATGCTGCTCCGTGGACAATTCAAAAAATTAAACTCAAACTGTTTAAACATAGTCTGTGGCTGCTGATTTCAATCCTGACCGGTATCACATTCGCCGCCTATTTCACCGATGCTTTTGACCTCTGGCATCGTTATCTGACGCTGAATGCGCCACTGATTGCATGGGTGGTATTGGGCACATTCATCTTCTTCACCTATGTATTTGCCGGTTTTATGCGCGAGCAGGTCTGTTTCTGGTTATGCCCCTATGCCCGTATCCAGAGTGTGATGGTGGACAAGGATACGGAAATGCCCACCTATGATGTTTCCCGCGGTGAGCCAAGAGGCAAGCTTCGCGGTAAAGATAGTGAAGGACGAGGGGATTGTATTGATTGCAAGCTTTGTGTCGGCGTTTGTCCTACCGGCGTGGATATTCGGGAAGGCATGAGCGAGGGCTGCATCACCTGTGGCATGTGCATCGATGCCTGCGACAGCATTATGGACAAGGTGAATCGCCCACGTGGCCTGATTCGTTATGCTTCAAGAAAAGAGATGGATGGAGAATCTTTGCCTCCATTATTCAAACGACCACGAGTCATCACTTATAGTGCAATCCTGTTGCTGTCTATCACAGGCATTCTTTATGGGCTGACCCATATTCCGCCGGTAGAATTATCCATTGTACATGAACGGCAACCGCTGTTTATCCAGATGTCCGATGGCAGTATCCACAATAAATACACTATAAAGGCTGTCAATAAAACGCCCGCTGATTTGCATATGAAAGTCAGCATCAGTGGTGCTGAAGGGGTGAACATAGCCGGTGATGAAGGTAAAAACATTGTACTCAAGACAGGTAAAATTATTCCCTTTCATATTTTCCTGGCGGCACGGGCAGGGTCATTGAAAGACAAGAGAACCCCTATCCGCTTTGTACTGGAAAGTCTTGAATCCCCGGTCATTCGGCTTGAGTATGAGTCGGTCTTCATCAGCGGCAGGTAACAGGAGTTAATATGTTGAGCGCACAAGTTAAACAGGATCTTAAAAATCCGTGGCTAAAGGGAATTCTTGCCGTGGTGGGCGTGACGCTAGTCGTCAATATTGTGTTTATTTCCTACGCCTATATCGCACCGCCCAACCTGGTCGTAAAAGATTATTACGAACGCGGAAAAAATTACTTTCATGATGAACATGTGCGCGAAGAGGCAGCTGCCACCGCGTGGCGCTTGCAGCTGCTGCTACCGAAAACGCTGAAGGTCAATAAAGCTGGCATCTCCCGACTCTACGTCATGGACCATCAGGGCAAACCGGTTCGCTCCGGCAAGGTAATCCTGTCAGCCTACCGCCCCAGCGACGCCAGCCATGATTTCAACGTAGAACTACGCCTGACAGATGCCGGGACTTTCTCTGCGCCGGTCGCATTCCCCTTGCCCGGCCACTGGGATTTAATCGTCCGCATTGATGCCGGTGAACAACACTTCGATACCGCCCAACGCATCTTTGTTCAAAGGTAAACAGAGCCTTTGAAACCTTTCACCACAAAGACACAGAGACACAAAGAAAGGATAACAAGGGTTAAAACAGAATATACTTGCTCTGTGCCTTTGTGGTTAAATCTTTTGCTTATAAGACATTCCATTGGCGCTAATAGATAACTGTTTTCACTGCGGACTGCCGGCAAATGGTTCGACAGCTTGCCATGGTGTTGTAGCAGGCGAAAATCATCTGTTTTGCTGCGCTGGCTGTCTAAGTGTGTGTCAGGTGATTCATGAAGCAGGCTTAAACGATTTTTATGAACGCCT
>CAZBEN010000118.1:0-2940 GCA_964490955.1 uncultured Zetaproteobacteria bacterium
CCCACTTCAACGACCGTTGTAGAAACAATAATTTTGCACGGGCCCGATGCAAATGCCTGCAGCGCCACCTGCTTGTCTTTCGATTTCATACGCCCATGCAAGCCCAAAACATGGGCACTGGAAAAATATCTCTTTAACAAATCCACCCGTTGATCAATCGATACGCCATCCTCATCTTCATCAATGCGCGGCACAATCCAGTAAACACGACCCCCCGCATCAAGTATTCGCTGTATCCCGTCAACCAACGGACTCATTTTATGTGCGGCGATCACGCGTGTCTCCACCGGTTTTCTGCCCGGTGGCATACCGTGCATAATTGATAAATCCATATCGCCATAGAGCGATAAAGCCAGCGTACGCGGAATCGGCGTCGCTGTCATGCCGAGCAGGTGAACAGGTTCATGTTCATTATGTTGTTTTTCAGCCAGCGCCCAGCGCTGACGCACACCAAAACGATGCTGTTCATCAACCAGTGCCAGCGCCAGATGATGAAATAGTACATCATCGCTCAACAAGGCATGCGTACCGACAACCAGCTTCAGCGTGTTCCTGAGCAATCCGGCAACAATTTCGCGCCGCACTTTTGCCTTCGTACTGCCGGTCAATAACGCGATTTCAAGCCCGGATGGTGCAAATAGTTCTCGCAATATATCTGCATGCTGGTTGGCCAGTACTTCGGTCGGCGCAAGCAGCGCCGTCTGATACCCACAACCGGCTGCCTTACCCATAGCCAGTGCAGCAATCCAGGTTTTGCCTGCACCCACATCACCCTGCAGTAACCGGTGCATACGTCTGCCTGAGTGCAAATCACCGGAAATCTCTTGCCATACCTGTTGTTGCGCTGCAGTAAGAGGAAAGGGGAAACTGTTTAACAACTGCTTACTAAGCTGTTCCGCCTGCAACGACAATGCCGGGCAATCAGCCTGTTTTTTCTTTTTGCGCATCAAATGCAAATACACAATCACTTCTTCACTTTTCAATCGCACAAGCGCTTTCTCATGCCTGCCTTTATCCAGAACATCAGGCGCATGTAGCTGCTTCAAGGCCTGACGCAATGTCGGTAAATGACATCTATCTTCCAACACATGATCCAGACAACTGACAGCACCGGCAGGTAACATGGCCAACACATGCCGAATCAACGTACTTATGCGTTTACCCCCCAGCCCTGCCAGTGATGCATAAATCGGTTGAAATCCGGGCTGAAATACCTCGAGCACACACCATTCAGGATGATTCATCTGCCAACTGCCCTTCCAGCGCTCGGAGATGCCACGCACGGAAATCTCGCGACCCTCGGACAACCGGGCATCAGTCATCATGTATCCGGAATGAAAAAAGTTGAGCGAAATTTTCCCCGACTCATCGACAAGTGTTATAATAACCTGTCGGTTACGTCCGTAACCTCGCGCCTGTCTGGATAGAATGCGCCCGCAAATGCGCGCACCCACCCCTTCCGTTAACCGATCAACAGATTGAATATGGCGATCATCGAGATAGTCTTTCGGCAGATGCAGTAACATATCTCCGAGACAACGTACCCCACGAGCCGCAAGCCGTTTTTCCAGCGCAGCACCGATACCGGGAATTACCGTCAACGGTCGGGAAAACAAATCATACATGGGCTGATATTGACCTATGCCCCGGCAATGCTCAACCAACAACCTCCCCATGCATTGCAGTCAATACGGTAATCTGAAAGCCTTTCTGTCTGGAAGGAGAACGGACATGAATCAAAACATCTCTGCTTTGAATAACAGGTTTGCAATCGATGACCGGATCAGCTTCCGGGACCTTGGTGGCGAATTCATCGTCGCCGACATTGCAAACCGGCACTGTTCGGCATCCATCTCGTTACAGGGCGCCCATCTGCTCTCATGGACACCATCAGGTCAACAACCGGTGATATGGATGTCAGATGATGCTCAACTTCGCAAAGGTAAATCCGTTCGTGGCGGTATTCCGGTCTGCTGGCCCTGGTTCGGCGCTCATGATTCAGAAATTTCTTTCCCGGCTCATGGCTTTGCCCGCACTTCCATGTGGAATGTTACAGCCAGCGAACTATTGGCAGACGATAGTTGTTATATTTCATTCCAGCTTGCCGTTGCAGCCAATCACCCCTTGTGGCCACACCCGACGCAATGTGAACTGCGCATGACATTGGGCGCAACACTGGATATGCAATTGATCACAACAAACCATGGCGATGAAGCCATGACTATCGGCCAGGCCTTGCATACCTATTTTTCTGTTGGCGATATCCGTTCTGTTTCAGTTCTCGGCCTGGACGGTTGTGCTTATCTCGACAAACCGGATGAATTCAAACAGAAACAACAGCATGGCCCGGTCATACTTCACGATGAAGTCGACCGGGTTTATCTGAATACTGCAGATGACTGCCTGATTAAAGATCCGATCCATCAACGCAGCATTCGCATTGCAAAAACAGGCAGTGCCTCGACCATTGTATGGAATCCATGGCAACAACGTGCCGAAGCGATGGGCGATATGGGTGATGATGGTTATCTCACCATGCTATGCGTGGAAAGCGCCAATGCAGCTGATGACCGAATCGAAATTCAGCCGGGAAGCTCTCACACGCTGTCGATTCGATACAGTATTGAGTACCCCGAAACATGAGAAGCCTTGAAACCGCCCTGTAACTCAAATTTTTGCTTGTATACAAACAAACATTCACCTAAAGTGCGCCGCGTTTTACGGAGGTATAGTCATGGCTAAGCGTTGTGAAGTATGTGGAAAAGGTCCGATGGCAGGCAATAATGTCAGTCACGCGCATAATACGACCCGTCGTCGTTTTCTGCCCAACCTGCAGCAGGTTCGTGCTGTCGTTGATGGCCAGACGCGCAAAGTGAAGGTATGCTCAAGCTGCCTGCGTTCCGGAAAAATCCAGAAGGCTGCCTGATCTGGCGCTGTTTT
>CAZBEN010000119.1:0-2886 GCA_964490955.1 uncultured Zetaproteobacteria bacterium
CTGACCATGCATGGTGCCAAAGGCTTGCAATGGGATACGGTCATATTACCCGGGCTTGGGCACAAGGGTGCCAATGCTGATGCTCCATTGCTGGCTTTTACCGAAGTGCCGGTCTGCGGCGGAGCCATGCCCTTGATGGCGGCGAAAGCCTCCACACGCCAGAAAGATGATCTTTATTCGCTTGTGAATAAAATAGAAAATAATAAATATAACAATGAGTTAAAACGTTTACTTTATGTGGCTTGTACGCGCCCGGAAACCGTACTCCACATGCTTGGCCATGTGTCTGAAAGCAAGGGAGATGCAGCAGCAGGGTCGTTATTGCATTTGCTGTTGTCGAATGATGAAACATGCTTTGGCGCGCACTTATTCGATATCGAAGCAGCCAACTCAACCGTTACGACCAGCCCGACAGCCCTGCAAAGGGTGGCAGACATTCCCGATATCGCGCCGCTTGTTGTGGAGCATCAAAGCGTCAATCCCGGTTCAGATATCAATCAAACTGAAATAGAAACCGAATATGTATGGGCAGGTGCCGAGGCTGCACCTGTCGGCAATGCAGTACATGCCGCACTACAACAGGTTGCAGAAACAGGCATCGAGCACTGGGATGACGATCACACGCAGGCGGCGGTAAAGCGGATATGCCGCATGCTGATTGCCGAGGGTTTATCCGATCTTATGCTCAAAGGCGCTTTGGCGCGGTGTGCGGATGCTTTGCAGCGTGTGTTGAATAGCGAAAAAGGGCAATGGATTTTATCAGCTCAGCATCAGCAGGCGCATCAGGAATGGGCGTTGAGCTCGGAATATGATGATCATATTTCCCATCACGTCATTGATCGCAGTTTTATTGATGCGGGTGGTATGCGCTGGATCATCGATTATAAAACAGCTTCGCATGAAGGAGGTGACCTGGATGTTTTCCTGGATGAGGAGGTGAAGCGTCATACTCCACAACTGCACCGGTATGCAGCAATTCTGGCTCAACTCGAGCCGGGTCGTGAAATAAGAACGGCGCTTTATTTTCCCATGCTGGATGCATGGCGAGAAGTAGCCACATAACAGGGCTGCCCGAAGGCAGCCTTGGTACAATTTAGCAGTTTCGGTTTATTTGGTTTTAGGCGTAGCGCGTTTGCGTTCGTGTTCTTTAAGGAAGCGTTTGCGCAAACGGATTGATTTCGGTGTGATCTCTACCAGTTCATCATCAGCGATGAACTCAATAGCGCGTTCCAGACTCAGTGTTAGCGGTGGAACCAGGTCAATCGAATCATCCTTGCCGGAGGCACGTACGTTGGTCAGCTTCTTTTCCTTGACCGGGTTGACGGTCATGTCGGAATCGCGGCTATTAATACCGATGATCATACCTTCATACAATTTTTCACCGGAATCGATGAACATTTTACCGCGCTCCTGTAATTTCCACAGCGCAAAAGCAACCGATTCACCATTTTCCATGGAGACCAACACGCCATTCACACGGCCGGGCAGAGCACCAATAAATGGCCCGTAATCGTGGAACACATGGTGCATGATGCCGGTACCGCGTGTGTCGGTCAGGAATTCAGAGGTATATCCGATTAAACCACGGGTCGGGCACATGAATTCGATACGGGTACAACCATCGGCATTGGTTTCCATGGAGGTCATTTCCGCGCCACGCTTGCCCAGCTTTTCAATGACTGCACCCTGATACTCGGATTCCACATCTACCGTAACATGTTCATACGGTTCCTGTTTGACGCCGTCAATTTCACGCACAATCACATGCGGGCGCGATACGGCCATTTCAAAACCTTCACGACGCATGGTTTCGAGAAGAATACCGATATGCAGTTCACCGCGACCGGATATTTTATAGACATCCGCCTGATCGGTTTCTTCCACTCGCATGGCCACATTGGTACGAATTTCCCGCATCAAACGGTCGCGAATCTGACGTGTGGTGATGAACTTGCCTTCAGTACCGGCCAGTGGAGAATTGTTGACGTGCAATTCCATGGTCAGGGTTGGCTCATCCACATGAATCACCGGCAGAGCGACAGGATTATCTTTTGCCGCAATGGTTTCGCCGATATTGATGTGTTCGATGCCGGCCATGGCGATGATATCACCGGCCTGAGCCTGTTCGACTTCGATACGGTTCAGACCGTGGAAACCGAGCAGTTTGCTGACCTTGAAATTCTCTTTGGAGGAATCGGCATGAATCACTGTGATATCCTGGCCTGTTTTAACTGTACCATTGGCAATACGGCCAATGACGATACGGCCGATATAGTCATCCCAGTCCAGGGTGGTGGTCAGCATCTGCAACGGGGCTTCCGGATCACCTTCGGGTGCCCGGACGTGTTCCAGAATGGTATCGAACAGGCAGATCAGGTTATCGGATTCTTCCGATAAGTCGAGCATACCGTAGCCATTTTTGGCGGATGCATAAACAACCGGAAAATCAAGCTGCTCATCGGTGGCACCAAGCGAGGCGAACAGGTCAAATGTCTGATCAACCACAGCATCCGGGTCAGAGCCTTCGCGGTCGATTTTATTGACCACAACAATCGGCTTCAGCCCTAGCGATAACGCTTTAGAGGTCACAAACTTGGTCTGTGGCATCGGCCCTTCGCGTGCATCGACGAGCAAAAGAACACCGTCGACCATATTCAGTACTCGTTCCACTTCGCCGCCAAAGTCAGCATGGCCAGGGGTGTCGATAATGTTGATATGGGTGTCGCCATACTCGATGGCGGTATTTTTTGCCGTGATGGTAATGCCTCGCTCTTTCTCGAGGTCGTTGGAATCCATGACGCAGGTTTCAATATCGGCACGGGCATCCAGTGTGCCGGACTGTTTGAGCAGTTCATCGACCAGTGTGGTTTTGCCATGGTCAACGTG
>CAZBEN010000120.1:0-2877 GCA_964490955.1 uncultured Zetaproteobacteria bacterium
GCGGGCTTGTTGACTGCCGGGGCCGCAGCCGGAGCCGGGTTGATCGGAACGCTGTCGGCAGGATGCATGGAACTGACTTCACCTTCGGGTGTCACCACAACATCATAATCGGAGCCATTGACTGTAATGAGATAGCGTTCAGCGATAGCAGGTAGCAGTTCAGTCTCTTCTTCCAGCCATGGGGCCGGTTCAAAGGCATCGGGGTTATTGCGGTTCTTGAGGAATTTCAGGCCGACTTGCGGGAACAGGGCATAGATAAGTACATCGTCGATCAGTTTGTCCGATAACTCGAAGCCTTTTTCGGCAGCAATGCTGCTCAATTCCAGTGTTAGCTTATCCATTTCGTCATCAATCAGGTCGGCAGGTCGACAGGAGATTGGTTGATCGCCTTCGAGTACGCGCATTTGCAGTTCTGTATCTACCGGTGCCGGTGATTGACCGTACGCGCCCTTGAGAATACCGGCTGTTTCCTTGGTGATGGTGCGATAGCGTTCTCCGGCCAGCACATTGAATACCGCCTGCGTGCCGACAATCTGTGAGGTGGGCGTGACCAGCGGGATAAACCCCAGATCTTCACGCACCTTGGGAATTTCGGCCAAAACTTCATCAAAACGATCATCAGCATTTTGCAGCACCAACTGACTTTCGAGGTTAGTCAGCATACCGCCGGGTACCTGGGCAACCAGAATACGCGAGTCGATCCCACGCAACGAGCCTTCGAACTTTTCGTATTTTTTACGCACATCTCTGAGATCTGCAGCGATTTCTTCCAGCAGTTTGAGGTTAAGACCGGTGGAACGCTTTTCGTCTTCCATAATGGCTACGACAGATTCCGTGGCAGAATGTCCATAAGTGTGGCTCATCGAGGAAATACTGGTGTCGACCATATCCACGTCTGCCTCGATTGCCTTGAGAATGGCAGATGTACTCATGCCGGTGGTCGCATGTGAATGCAGCGCAATTGGAATTGTTACCGATTCCTTCAGCCGGGCGATAATTTCTTCAGCGGCATAGGGTTTCAGCAGCCCCGACATATCCTTGATACAGATTGAATGGCAACCCATATCTTCCAGTGCTTTTCCCATATCAATCCACATGTCCATGGTGTGTACAGGGCTGATGGTGTAGGAGATAGCGCCCTGCGCATGTTTACCCACTTTCAAGGCTGCTTTGACTGCCGTTTTCAGGTTTCGAATATCGTTCATGGCATCAAATATACGGAATACATCCATACCATTTTTGGCTGCGCGTTCGACAAAAGCATCGACGACATCGTCAGCATAATGGCGATAACCAAGAATGTTCTGGCCGCGGAACAGCATTTGCGAACGTGTGTTAGGCATGGCATTGGAGAGCAGGCGAAGGCGCTCCCACGGGTCTTCTCCAAGGTAGCGGATGCATGAATCAAAGGTGGCGCCACCCCATATTTCCATCGACCAGTAACCGATTTTATCCATTTTTCCTGCAATAGGCAGCAAATCCTCAATGCGCATACGTGTGGCCAGTAACGATTGGTGACCATCACGCAGGGCGACTTCGGTAATTCCGAGCGGCTTATTCATTTGCAGATTTCTCCTAGGACTGTGTTGTGATCATTTGCGGCGAGGATGATCGGAACGATATTGTTGTACCGCAGCACTGATGACTTCAACAAGGTCATCATGGCCTGAAGTCGATGTGCCTGCAGGAGGTTCCGTTTTCAGTTCGTATTTCTGAATAACACGAGACACCAGGGTGATTACGCAGATCAGCAGGCCGAGAAAGAGGAAGACAGTTCCCATTCCCAGTGCCATTAATTGCAAACCCTGTCTTATTAATTCGTCCATGATAACCGGAATTCCCCATTGTTTATGGATTTTTAGGCTGGCTACTCTAGGAGAAAAGCATTGATTTTTCCACTTCAAGTAGTGGAAGCTGATTTGTTCCTGAATTCAGGCTATGCCAGAATTGCCTGAATTTAATGCGAGGAATTAACTCATGTTTAAAACGACAGACCTGTATGATAAATACCTGGAAGGTTTACAGGTGGCGGCGCCCATCTTTCGGGATTTTGGTGGGAGGGCCGCTTTTTCCGGGCAAATTGTAACCCTGAAAGCACTGGAAGATAATACGTTTTTGAAAGCGGCTTTTGAAACGGATGGCACAGGTAAGGTGCTGGTGGTCGATAGCGCTGGCTCATTGCGCTGCGCTATGATGGGTGATGTGATGGCTGCACTGGGTGCATCAAACGGTTGGGAAGGGGTAATCATCAATGGCTGTATCCGTGACTCTGCGGATGTGGCCAGGGTGGATATCGGGGTGAAAGCGCTGGCAACGATTCCGCGTAAAACCGTCAAGCGTAACCAGGGCGTGATGGATATTCCTGTTTGTTTTGCCAATGTAACATTTAAGCCGGGTGAATATGTCTATGCTGATGAAGACGGAATTGTGATTTCCGCCAAGGATGTCGTCAGAGTCGGTTAAAAGCAGGCAATTGCCTTTATTTTATCTTGTCCGGCCATTTGGCCTGAGCGGTAGCATGCTGTGAGTGCATTACGAATATCCGGATGCTGGTCCAGATCATCAATGCCTAGATGTTTCTTTGCCACAGGGCGGATGGCATCCAGTAACCTAGCGTTCTGCCATGCATTGCTGAAGCCATCAAAATCTAGCCGGCCGTCTTTCACAAACTCGCTGACCAGACCGGCAGGCTCTGAGAAACAGATGTTCTGCATAATCATCACATCATATTCATGCCGGTAACTATCCAGTCCGATAGAGGCGCCGAGCATATCGTAGAGCGTATGAATTTCATGCCGCCGCAACATGAACTGATCCAGGTCAACCTGAATGGAAGGTGTAAACGTCTGGCCGCGAAAATCGAATTGCAGGCTGGCA
>CAZBEN010000121.1:0-2852 GCA_964490955.1 uncultured Zetaproteobacteria bacterium
AAACGTGGCAAATCATGCATCAGCACTGAAACGTGCTCGTCAGGACGAGAAAAAACGTCTGCAGAATCGCACGCAGAAAGCTGCAATGCGTACCGAGATCAAAAAGGTACTGGCTGCAGTAGAAGCTGGTGATAAAGATACAGCTGCCACTGCTTTAAAAACAGCGACTTCGATGCTCGATAAAGCTGGCCGTAAAAACCAGATTCATGCAGGTCAGGCATCCCGCAAGGTATCCCGCCTGAATGCTAAAGTGAAAGCTATTTCCTGATCCCGTCCCCTGAATAATAGAGCCCGTCTGACCTCTGGTCCGGCGGGCTTTTTTTATGCAATCGTTACACTAGTTGTGATGGTCTTTGCTGAAATTCGCAATGATTTGAACGGTTGCATTGCAGAAAAAGCAATAAAAATGGGCCGGTTTTTGCCGGCCCTTGATATGGCTCCCCGAGCAGGACTCGAACCTGCGACATATGGATTAACAGTCCACCGTTCTACCAACTGAACTATCGGGGAATTGAGGAGCGCGAACCGTACGGAGGCGTACTATCCATGTCAATATGTCTTGATCCAAAATATGTATTCATGGCATTGCAACAATATCCCGGTGAAATGTGCCTCTGTGAACAGGAACTATGGCCGGGAACGGATGTTAAACAGGCGCTCGTGCTCTTCAAGCGCATAGCGGTCAGTCATGCCGGCGATGTAGTCGGCAATAATTCTAGCCAGGCGATCTGTTGGCAATGCACCTGATGCCCTTTTACTTGCTGCTATCTCGTGTTGTTGGTTTTTCGGTAACATGGCAGGGCTTTGCATATACACTTCAAAAATTTCACGAAGTATCCGCTCAGCCTTGTTGGCCATGCGTGCAACTCGATAATGACGATACATTTTTTTATACAGGAATTTTTTCAACTCACCATTCATTTTCCGGGTCGGCTGTGAGAAAGCGACCAGTGGTGTTGTTGCCGCACGTACATCATCGAAGCTGTTTACCTTCAATTCCCTGATACGCCTGCCTGTTTCATCAATCACATCGACAATCAGAAAATTGATCATATGCCGAACAGTTTCATTGACTTTCAGGCGTTCAGGAACATCGGGATATTCTGCTTCTACCTGCGCATAAAAACGTCCGAATAATGCCAGCTGTTTTAAATCATCAATCGACAACATACCGGCCCGATAACCGTCATCAATGTCGTGATTGTTGTAGGCGATTTCATCAGCGAGATTACCAATCTGTGCCTCCATGGCAGGTTGTTCATGCAGATTGAAACGGGATAAATCCCGGTTTGACGGGGTATCATAAGCGGAGTGATGTTTAACAATGCCTTCGCGGGCTTCGTAGCTGAGGTTCAGTCCGGTAAATGCGGCATATTTATGCTCCAGTTTTTCGACAATGCGCAACGATTGGCGATTGTGTTCAAAACCGCCGTAGGCTTCCATGACTGCATTGAGCGCATCCTGACCGGAATGACCGAAAGGTGTGTGGCCCAGATCGTGTGCCAGAGCGACTGCTTCAGCCAAGTCCTCATGCAACTGCATCGAGCGGCAAATAGACCGAGCGATCTGGGCGACTTCAATGGAATGGGTCAGACGGGTACGGTAGTGATCGCCCTCATGGTTCACAAACACTTGGGTTTTATATTCCAGCCGACGAAAGGCAGTCGAGTGAATAATGCGATCACGGTCGCGTTGGTAGGGGTTTCTGTGTTTTGATTCAGGCTCATCATACACCCGACCCCGGGAGCATGCTGTTCGGCATGCATAAACGGCTAATGTTGATTCATAGGCATGTTCAGACACTGGGATGGACAGACTCCATCATGGTGAGTGCTTCCATTGCAGCAGTGCGTGGGTTGGCTGCATGTAGAATCGGACGTCCTACGACCAGATAATCGGAGCCACCTGCAATGGCTGTAGCAGGATCAGCGACGCGCTTTTGGTCCTGCGCATCCTGTTTGCCCCAGCGTATACCCGGTGTTACGGTCAGAAAATCGGAACCACAGGCCTGTTTGATCGCCGCAGCCTCAAATACACTGCAGACTACGCCTTGCAGACCAGTATTCTGCGCCATTTTTGCGCGTTGCAATGCAACTGCGCGAGCTTGCTCTTTTGGCATCGGGTCGCTGGTAAGCACAGTCACGGCAATTAATTCCATATCAGGAAACGAAGCAGCTGCTTCGGCAGCTGCCGCCAGCATTTGTTCACCGCCGCCGGCGTGCACATTCACCATTTCAACCCCCAGATTTCCCGCGCTTTCAACGGCTTGTGCCACCGTATTGGGAATGTCATGAAACTTGAGGTCGAGAAATACGCGATGGCGCTCCCGAATAGCAGACACCAGTGATGGCCCCTCCGCCACAAACAGGCGCAGGCCAATTTTAAACCATCCGATAGCATCTCCCACAGTATCGCGCAAATCCAGTGCACTTTTGGCATGACTTACATCCAGCGCCACCATCAGGCGGTTTTTCATAACCTTTGCTCCATTAAATCTTTTCCTTACTTTTCGGGTGCAGCGTGCCCCATGAATGGCACTGGGGACATTGCCAGCGCACTTCAACCACCTCGACACCACATTGTTCGCAGGCATAGTTTTTAGCCGTTTTTCGCCATTGGCGTGCAAAGCGGGTATGTGCATTTGAATTGTCTCCCAATACGGCATTCAGACGCAGGGTATCGCGCAGGGAGCGCGGCTCAAATGACATTTCATCACACAGTTGTTTTGCTTCAGCTGTATTTCGGCTCCGGGCCAGGTTTTCAATCCAGGCCAACATTAATTCAGCATCATGGTCCCCAAGCCACAAATCACGGAGCAGCGTGTTTCCGTCTGAGTTATAAAAAGACTCATA
>CAZBEN010000122.1:0-2840 GCA_964490955.1 uncultured Zetaproteobacteria bacterium
CATGGCTCGCGTAACTGTTGAAGATTGTATCCGCTATTATCCCAATCGCTTTGAAATGGTATTGTTGGCAACCCGTCGCGCCCGTCAGTTGTTACGCGGAATGCCCGCCATGGTGGCCTCTGATGAAGATAAACCTGCAGTGCATGCCTTGAGAGAGATTGGTGATGGTTTTGTAACCTGGGACGTGTTGTTTGAACAGGATGATCAGGAAAAGCGCCGGTTAGCTGCATTTGCTGAAGCAGAGGATGAAGAGGTCATCTGATCCTGTGCTGCGGCTCCATTAATTCCATCATTGCTTGAACTGAATTGTGAGTCGCATCTTTGAAATTACCGAACGTGTAACTTCGTACTCGCCAAAAGCAGACATTGATCTGATTAACCGTGCCTATGTGTTTGCAGCGCATGCACATGCAGGGCAGGTGCGTGCTTCCGGCGAGCCCTTTATTACTCATCCGCTGGCTGTAGCCGATATTCTGGCCAGCCTTGGTATGGATGAATCAACTGTGATCACCGGCTTGCTACATGACACTGTGGAAGATACCGGCGTAACACTGAAAGATATCGAACATCATTTTGGCACAGACATAGCCCGTCTTGTCGATGGTATGACAAAAATCGGCCAGATTCACTTTCATTCAAAAGAACATAAACAGGCTGAAAACTTTCGTAAAATGATTCTGGCCACGGCTCAGGATATTCGCGTTCTGATCGTCAAACTGGCCGACCGTCTTCATAATATGCGTACGCTGGGTTTCATGCGGGAAGACAAGCGCCGCATGATTGGTGAAGAAACGTTGCAAATTTATGCACCCCTGGCTCACAGGCTTGGCATTCACTGGATTAAACAGGAAATGGAGGATCTCGTCTTTTCCTATCTGGAAACGGATGCCTATAAAGAACTACTGGGAGAGATACACGATCGGCTGGAAGGCTTGAATCAGATACGTGAACGTCTGGAAAGTATTATTCAGCAAGCACTGCAACGCCACGGTGTGAATGCGAAGGTGCAAGGGCGTATGAAACACCTGTACAGCATCCACGAGAAGATGCAGCGAAAACATATTGATTTTGGTGAGATTTTTGATTTGGTGGCATTTCGCATCATCGTGAATGATCTGACGACCTGCTATCAGGCACTGGGGGTAGTGCATAGTCTGTACAGGCCGGTGCCGGGGCGTTTCAAGGATTATATTGCGTTACCGAAACCGAATGGCTACCAGTCCCTGCATACATCGGTGATTGGTCCGGAGAATTTTCGTATTGAAGTACAAATTCGTACCGAAGATATGCATTCTTATGCCGAGGACGGCGTGGCAGCTCACTGGGTTTATAAAGAGGGGGAGTCCGGCGACAATCAGGATAGCTTTAAGTGGCTAAAACAACTGACTGAACTGTTGCAGGAGACAGATAGTCCGGGAGAATTTCTTGAAAACGTGCGTCTCGACCTGTTTGTACAGGAAGTATACGTATTCAGCCGCGATGGGGATATTTTTCCTTTGCCCCGAGGTGCACGGCCACTGGACTTTGCCTATGCAGTACATACCGAAGTCGGGCATCATTGTGTCGGTGTCCGGATTAATGGCGAAATCGCAGATTTTTCTACCCGCTTGAGAAATGGTGATCAAATTGAAGTCATGACCAGTCCCGACCAGTCACCCGGCCGGAAATGGACTAAATTTGTTAAAACCCCGAGAGCCAAACAGGCCATTCGCCAATGGTTCAAGCGGCAGCAACGCGATACAGGCATTCGTATGGGTGAAAATATTCTGCGTGAGTTACTGGGTAAAAAGGATGTAGGCAAGGCTGTGCTGGAACAATTGCAATGTGCTGACCTGGATGAACTGAAAATCCGTATGGGACGCGGTGAAATCGCCGTACACAGACTGCTGGAAGTAGTTGGACATGATAGTATTCTGCCGTTAAAATTGATGGGCATGAAGCGGATGCTGATGCATGCTGCTGAATGTTGCCATCCCATTCCCGGTGATCCTGTGCTGGGTCAGTTCAGTTCCGGCGAGGGTATGATTCTGCACCATAGAAAGTGCCCAAGTATTTCCGAGCAGGAAAGCAAGGATTTTCTTGAGGTGGAATGGGAAGCAGAAGCAGGCCAATTATTCAAAACCGGCATTGAGGTTCGTTCCCGCAACAAGCGTGGTATGCTGGCCAGTGTTACCCAATGCATTGCCGATGCGAGTTCCAGCATTGAAGATCTGAAACTGAAACAGCGTGGTGGTGCCGTGACCGAATTACTGTTTCTGGTTGAAGTCGAGGATCGTGTGCATCTGGCACAGGTGTTGCGTTCAATCAAGGCTGTGGATGGTGTTGTGCGTGTCGGACGCCGAAATCAGGTTGGCTTGAGCGGTAAGCCGGAATCGCGAGCGTTGGCGGAAACGTTGCGCGATTTTTTCAGCCGCAAGCATGCATCACCCAAATCAGATGGGAACAAGGAAACAAAAACATGAATTCTATGACAGTCATACATTCGGACAATGCTCCCGAAGCCGTTGGCCCGTACAGCCAGGCGGTTGTTTCAGGCGGGGTTCTGTATGCTTCAGGCCAGATCGGCCTCTTGCCTGCAGAAAGCAAACTGGTTGCCGATGATGTAAAAGCGCAGACATGTCAGGTTACAGAGAACCTGACTGCCGTATTGAATGAAGCAGGAGCTTCGATCACTGATGTTGTGAAAGTAAATATATTTTTGACTGATATGAATGATTTTCCACTGGTAAATAAAATTTATGCAAATTGGCTGGGGGAACATCGTCCGGCCCGTGCAACCGTGGCAGTAGCAGCATTGCCTTTGGCCGCTAAAGTTGAAATGGATATGATCGCCCGAATTG
>CAZBEN010000123.1:0-2802 GCA_964490955.1 uncultured Zetaproteobacteria bacterium
CCTGCATGCCGATTAAACGGCCATGGCGGCATGCCCGACGCAAAATACGCCGCAATACAAAGCCGCGCCCCTCATTACTCGGCAATACACCATCAGCCATTAAAAAGGCCACCGAACGCAAATGATCGGCCAGCACGCGCAGAGACACATCTTTATCGGCATTTTCACCAAAGCGCACACCGGTCACATCGCAGGCTTTGTCGATCAGATTTCTAAATAAATCGATGTCATAATTATTGTGCGTGCCCTGCAGTACGGCTGCAACACGCTCCAGCCCCATGCCTGTATCGACACTGGGTTTAGGCAGTGGCGTTAAGACGCCCTCTTCGTCCCGATCATACTGCATGAATACCAGATTCCAGATTTCCACATAACGATCGCCGTCTTCTTCCGGTGTTCCCGGTGGGCCGCCCTGGATATCCGCACCATGATCGAAAAAAATTTCCGAACAGGGGCCACACGGGCCAGTATCACCCATTGACCAGAAATTATCTCTGGCGCCAATACGGGCGATTTTATCTACAGCGACACCAATCTCTTTTGTCCAGATATCATATGCTTTATCGTCATCTTCAAAGACAGTCACAAACAGGCGATCTGGATCAAGCTTCAATTCTGCAGTGAGAAATTCCCATGCGTAGGCAATAGCATCCTGTTTAAAATAATCACCGAAAGAGAAGTTTCCCAGCATTTCAAAAAAAGTGTGGTGACGGGCAGTATGACCGACATTTTCCAGATCATTGTGTTTGCCGCCTGCACGTACACATTTCTGTGAAGTCGTTGCAGTAACATAGGAACGGGACTCATTTCCCAGAAATACATTTTTGAACTGCACCATGCCCGCATTGGTAAACATCAGAGTCGGATCACCATGTGGAACCAACGAGCTGGATGCCACCACCTGATGTCCTTTTGAGGTAAAATAATCGAGAAATTTTTGTCGAATCTCGGATGTCTTCACCGGGAATCCTCCAGATTTTCTTTTAATACGCGCAGAATAATATCAGCTGCAAAGCCTTTATTCCGCAAAAAACGGGCCTGGCGTTGCCACACCCGTTCTTCATTAAATCGCAACCCTGTCGGGTCACGTGCCGAAATCAGATCACGCGCCGCCTGCTCCGCATCATAACACTCGGTCAATTCAGCAAGAGCAGCATCAACAGCTACTGACTCCGCCCCTTTTTGTTTGGCTCGCTTAGCTGCCAGCCATGGGGCTTCACCCTTGTTCAATCTTGAACGTAAATAACTCTCGGCAAAACGCAACTCACTTAGATACCCGTCTTGCTTTAGCCGGTTGATTGCGAAACTGATAACATCATCTTCAAACTCGCGACCAGCAAGTCGCTGATGTATTTCAAACTCGCAAAACTCCCGCCGGGTCAACAAACGAACAGCGCAGTTATATGCAGCCAGTTGTTCTTTGGAACACTCCATGAATCGCTGTATTCAGTCCGTCTTCAATCCGACGGTTCAGCCTCGGCACCCATACCCAGTTCAGCCCGCACCCTGGCTTCCACTTCGGCCAGTATATCCGGATGTTCCTTTAAAAATGTAATGGCGTTGTCCCTGCCCTGACCGATTTTTTCATTGTCTTTGGCATACCAGGCTCCGCTCTTGTTTACAAAGCCATACTTCACACCCATATCGAGCACTTCGCCGGCATGTGACACGCCTTCGCCATACATAATCGAGAATTGAGCCTGCCTGAATGGCGGTGCCATCTTGTTCTTGACCACTTTGACGCGGGTATCATTACCCAGCACTTCATCACCCTTCTTGATAGCACCGATACGGCGTACATCCAACCGTACAGATGCATAGAATTTGAGTGCATTGCCACCGGTTGTGGTTTCCGGATTACCGAACATCACACCAATTTTCATGCGAATTTGATTAATAAATACCACGGTCGTTTTGGAGCGCGAAATCGAGCCGGTCAGTTTGCGCAGCGCCTGGCTCATCAAACGTGCATGCAGACCCATGTGTGAATCGCCCATATCACCTTCCAGTTCCGCTTTCGGTGTGAGCGCCGCCACTGAATCCACCACAATAATATCGAGCCCGCCGGAACGGGTCAGCATATCCACCACTTCCAGCGCCTGCTCACCTGAATCGGGTTGCGACACCAGCAGATTCTCAACATCCACGCCCAGATTCTCGGCATATATCGGATCAAGCGCATGCTCAGCATCAACAAATGCGGCCTGTCCACCCAGTTTTTGCGCCTCAGCTACAGCATGCAAGGCCATGGTGGTTTTACCGGAAGATTCCGGACCGTAGATTTCTATGACGCGCCCGCGAGGATAACCGCCAACACCAAGCGCTGCATCCAGTGCCAGTGAACCACTGGGAATCACATCCACGGCTACCTTGCCCTGATCACCCAAACGCATCACCGTTCCCTTGCCAAACTGGCGTTCAATCTGACTTAAAGCTGTTTCCAGCGCTTTAGATTTATCTGACATATGTCCCCTCATCCCTGATTAAGCGCATGGGTGCGCATCAGGTGTTTAGTTGATCGCGTCGCAAAAACATTCGAGACCTTTTCGCGCCGCGCCAGTTGACGTGGTGATGGCTTTTTGTGAAGCCATCAAAAATAAAACGTTTCCAGTTGCCGGTACTGCGGCCCTTCCGGTCTAAGGATGGACTGGAACAGGCTTAAACGATCTGCACACCATCGGGTTTCCGGCACTTTCGGAATAATTTTTACCACATCTGCGCCCAGAGCCTTCGGATAAGCCCTGGTTCGAGCTATGGTAATATGGCCGCGAAAAGCTGTCTCTTTGGCAGTACGCTTGCGAA
>CAZBEN010000124.1:0-2781 GCA_964490955.1 uncultured Zetaproteobacteria bacterium
ATTCCGGTTCCTGCTATGCCTCCATCGACGAATGCTGTGGTAAATATCATAAAGGCATTGGCCATGAGAAGGTTACGAATGGATGGCAGTGATTCTTCATGATCAATCACATTGAGGCACGGAATCAGAAGCAGGAAGGTGAATATTTCAACCACAGCAAGCCATAGATGGCCTGATAAAAAATTGATGACGGAGAAGATTGCTGCGGTGGGCATGGCAATAAAGGCGATTAAGCGAATGACCTTGCACTGATATTCGCTGTCCTGGGCTTTTCCATGGACATATCCAGTAAAAATTCGGGGTATTTTTTTTATCATGGACACGTTGACCTTGTCTGACTGCCTTTGTGTACTGAAAAACTACGTCCCTGTAATTTTTAACACCTTGCTATAAATGAAATAGTATCAATATGGTTCATACTATTCCAGAAACAATGTAACGAATGGTCTTTCACCCTTTGCTTGGATCGATTTTGCAGGCATGCAACTGGTGTTATTAATGGTTAGTTGTGAAAAATGACAGCTTTTAAATTTTGTCTCCTGCTCAATTTTTCACAGTTTCGATCAGACAGCGGATTTCTTCGATAGCGTCAGTATTGCCGGATTCGATCAGACCTATGATGAAACTTTCGACTGTGCGTGGTAACAGTGTGGGTTCATCCACCGTACCACGGGAATATATTATAAAGCCGTTCAGGAACCCTTCAAAATATTCATCCGAAAGTTTTTCGTAGTTTTTGTTTTTACTGCCAGCCATGAAAGCTTTGATCTGGCTGCTGCTGCATTCAAAGCCGCCCAGCTCAAAAATTTCTTTGATTTCGAAATGTTTGAGATTGTTGGCAATGGTGATTTTTTTGAGAATATTGTTATTGGTCATGCAGCAAGGCTAGCTTGTTCAGTAACGTCTGTAGAGACTTGCGGTGAACACTCAATGGTAAGTGGAGCACATGCCATGCTGTAAGATGCGTTGACTGAAAAGTATATGTCCATTGTCGCCACATCCTTTCTCATGGTTTCTTAATGATTGTACAGGCATGCTTCGGCTCCGGTAATTTCCGCAGGTATGGATCATGACACACGAACAGACAACACACGAACAACAATATTCCACTTTCGCTGAGCTGGATTTGCTGCCCGAACTGCTCAGGGCTGTGCAGGATGCAGGCTATGAAACACCATCTCCGATTCAGGCGCAGACCATTCCGTTGATTTTAGGCGGCAGAGACGTACTCGGTCAGGCCCAGACCGGCACCGGGAAAACGGCGGCTTTTGCACTGCCGTTGCTTTCGCGTATTGATTTAAGTCAGAAAACGCCACAGGTGCTGGTGCTGGCGCCAACCCGTGAACTGGCGATTCAGGTGGCTGAAGCATTCAAGACTTATGCCCGTCATTTGAAGGGTTTTAATGTGCTGCCGATTTACGGCGGGCAGAGTTATGATATTCAACTGCGTCAGCTTAAACGGGGCGTGCATGTTGTGGTTGGAACACCAGGTCGTGTTATGGATCATATGCGCCGCAAAACCCTCAAATTGGGCAATCTGCAAGCGCTGGTGCTTGATGAGGCCGACGAGATGTTGCGCATGGGTTTTATTGATGATGTACAGTGGATTCTGGAGCAGACACCGGATAATCGTCAGATCGCCCTGTTTTCAGCCACCATGCCACCGGTGATTCGTAAAATTGCTCAGCAGCATCTGAATAATCCCCAACAGGTTACCATCAAGGTCAAGGAGCAGACAGCCGAAACGATTCGTCAGCGTTACTGGATGGTCAGCGGGCGCAACAAGATGGATGCGCTGACCCGTATTCTGGAAGCGGAACCCTATGATGGTGTCATTGTGTTTGTACGCACCAAAACGGCGACGGAAGAACTGGCCAATAAACTGGAAGCGCGTGGTTATGCGGCTACGGCATTGAATGGAGATATCGCCCAGAAGCAGCGCGAGGCTACCGTCAATCGGCTCAAGAAAGGGCATCTCGATATTCTGGTCGCGACCGACGTGGCGGCGCGCGGACTGGATGTGCAGCGCATTTCGCATGTGATTAACTACGATGTTCCGCATGATACCGAATCCTATATCCATCGCATCGGGCGCACCGGCAGGGCCGGGCGCGAGGGCGATGCCATCCTGTTTGTATCGCCGCGTGAGAAACGCATGCTCTATGCCATTGAACGGGCGACCAAAAAACGCATTGAGCAATTCCAGATGCCGACCACCGATGTGATCAACGATAAACGCATTGCCGAATTCAAGGAGCGCATTACCGAAACGCTGGATTCAGGCGAGGACCTGGAATTGTTTGCCGGGATCATTGAACAGTACCGTCAGGAACACGATATTCCGGCTAACGAAATAGCCGCTGCACTGGCTAAAATGGTGCAGGGTGATAAACCGTTATTGCTCAAGGATCAGCCGCAGCCTCGTCAGGAAAGGGAACGCCCGTCCCGTTCTGATCGTAATCCCCGCTTCGATGCGCCGGATGACAAGCGTCGCAGCACGCGCAATCCGTCGCGAGACCAGTATGAAGATGACGACATCAAGCCGAATCGGGCCCATCGCTCGCGCGGGCCGAAACCTGAACAGGGCATGCAACGTTATCGCCTGGAAGTGGGTGAAGAACACGGTGTGAAGCCGGGTAATATTGTCGGTGCGATTGCCAATGAGCTGGGGCTGGAGAGTGAATTTATCGGTCGCGTGCAGATTCATGATGATCACACGACGGTGGACTTGCCGGAAGGCATGCCCAAAGCCATCTTTAATGATCTGAAACAGGTGCAGGT
>CAZBEN010000125.1:0-2770 GCA_964490955.1 uncultured Zetaproteobacteria bacterium
GTCTTGGGAATGAACAGGCTGAATGGCAGTGGGAGGTTATGGAAGAAGACGGCTCAGCATTTCGTTTGTACAGGCACAATGAAATGATCATTGAAATCGAATGGGCCATGATTGGTGTGCATAATGTGGCTAATGCCTGTGCCGTGGCAGCTGCTGCTGCGTCACTTGCTGTGAATATAGATGTCATTACTGATGCTTTTACATCATTTTCCGGCATTCGACGCCGTATGACACTGGTGGGGGAGGCAGGTGGCATCAAGATATTTGATGACTTTGCCCATCATCCGACTGCGATTAGCGGTATGGTTTCCGCAGCTAAAGCTGCTATGCGCAGGAATGGCAGAGAAGGCAAATTATGGGTGGTTGTCGAACCGCGCTCCAACACAATGCGAACACGTATTCATCAGGATCAACTTCCGGGTTGCTTTGATGGCGCTGACGAGGTCGTGTTTTTACCACCTTCCTGTCGCAATCTGCAACCCGATCAGATGCTTGACGTCAATGCTGTTTGTGCTGCTATTAACAATAAAAGCATTGGCGGGCATGCGTATTTGCTAGCTGACACCAACGCCATTATTGCCTATATCTCTAAGCATGGGAGGGCAGGCGATGAGGTGCTGATTCTTTCCAATGGTGACTTTGACGGCATCCATCAACGTTTGCTGGATGCCTTGCTGATTTGATCATGCAGCAATTTTCCACAGTACCCCTCTCCCATAACTATCAACATAGGGCTCTCTCCTCAGGCAGCCGGCTTTATAACGATGGCGGCGTGCATGTTAATGCCTCGACTGGAAGTGTTTTTTTGTATATCTGATTTAATATTGCTAGTATGCCGACGCTTTTGATTTTCTATATATACGGATGCAGGGAGAGGGATATGCCAGACACAATGAATAATATTGCCAAACAGGGCGAACACGGGGCAACCATGATGCCGGTTATCCAGGGTGTCGGTCGTGCAGCTATTGAGATTGCTGCAGTACTGCGCGGTGCGGTTTTTCGCGGTGCATTGGGTGGTGCCGGTAGTGAAAACGTGCAGGGCGAACAGCAGCAAGTACTGGATGTGCTCTCCGATGAAATCTTTTTGGAAGAAATGCGTTCAACCGGTTTTATTTGCGCGGTTGGTTCCGAAGAACAGGAAGAATTGCTGGTGATTGATGAATACGCACATGCCGATTATCTGGTGCTGGTTGATCCTCTTGATGGCTCATCCAATCTCGATGTTGATGGCCCGGTTGGCACCATTTTTTCGATTGTTAAACGCAAAACAGCCAATTCGGAGCGCCCACATGTGTCTGACACCCTGCAGTCAGGCCGTGAAGTAATTGGTGCCGGTTATGTGCTTTATGGCCCGTCATTAATGTTGGTGTGTTCTGTTGGCGCCGGTGTGAACGGTTATACCTTCAACCCAGCTAATGCTCGTTTTGAATTAAGTCACCCGGATATGCGAATTCCGGAAACCGGCGGCTACTATTCCGTTAATGAGTCCAACAAGGATAAATGGGCCGATGGCATGGGTGGCAAGCTTGATCGCATGAAAGCTGAAACCGGACTCGGCATGCGTTATGTCGGTGCCATGGTTGCTGATATGCATCGCACTATTTTGAAAGGTGGTGTTTTTCTATATCCGGCTGATGATAAAAACACAACGGGTAAACTGCGTTTGTTGTATGAAGCCATTCCGATGGGGTTTGTCATGGAGCAGGCTGGCGGCAAAGCCATGAGTAGCGGTATCGCGGTTCTGGATATCGAGCCTGAAACATTACATCAGCGCGTGCCCGTGTATCTCGGCTCTGAAACCAACGTTGACGCGTTGCTGAGCTAATCCTTGCCAGAAGGCACAGGCTTTCTCGAAGTATATTTAAGGGAAATCGGCGCGCAAACGCCGGTTTCCCTTTTTGCTTCCGAAGCGGAGCAATCAGCCGAAATATTGACCCACAAACATGTTCAGAAAACTGAAATCATAGGTGTCGATGCTGCTCCCCTGTCATTGAAAACGCTGGATGAATTATCGCAGGAAGCATCCACGTGCCGCCTCTGCTCACTTGCGGACACACGCAAAACAGTCGTATTCGGTGTGGGCAATCCGAATGCCGATCTGGTTTTTATTGGTGAAGCGCCAGGGCGTGACGAGGATATCAAGGGTGAACCTTTTGTCGGTCGGGCCGGGCAATTGCTGGGCCGCATGCTGCTTGCCATTGAACTGGACCGCGAAGATATCTATATCATGAACACTATCAAATGTCGTCCGCCCAATAACCGTGATCCGAGACCGGACGAAGTGCAATCCTGCAACCTCTGGTTTGAACAGCAATTGAACATGTTACAGCCGAAGATGATTTGTCTGTTGGGCAGAGTAGCGGCGCAGACTGTGTTGGAAACCGATGCCACTTTGGGTTCCTTGCGCGGTCGTTGGCATGAATATCACGGGATACCTGTCCGGGTGACCTATCACCCGGCTTACCTGTTACGCTCTCCACAGCAGAAATACAAAAGCTGGCAGGATTTGATGGTGTTGTCTCACAGGCTTCGCGCTGAACAGTCCCTAGATTAAAGTGAGCCCGATGTAAAAGCTTGCAAGTGTAACTACTGAAATAGCGATATCGTATTCAATCATAATGTTCCCTCCAGAGCGTTATTGAACGTGGAATTCTGAAACAGCATTTGGGGAGCTGATGTGTCAGGCATCACAAAGATTTGCCATAGTCATTGGTAACTTGGCTTGCAGTCATCGAGTGCGGGCAGGAAATAATTTCAGATATTTTTA
>CAZBEN010000126.1:0-2758 GCA_964490955.1 uncultured Zetaproteobacteria bacterium
GCAATCAGCAGCAGATCGACTCGCCAGAGCGGGGTCAAGTCGTATCCGAGCATACCACCAAGTAAATGCTTTGAGCGACTGTTCAAGCGATCCTGATTTAGCCGTGGTGAAGCGGCTGCACCATTATAGAAATACTCCAGCGCCATATAAAGACCGTTGGGGAACCATGCCTGATGCCATGTATAATCAATGCCTGCAGACAACTGCCCATAGCCCCCCTCCAGCGGATTTCTCGCCTGCATCCATTCCAGCCGCACACCGGCATCACCCAGGTTTCCGGTAACATCGACACCGAACATATTTTCGTTATTGATACGCCCGGCCATCAGCGCCAGATCAAATTCACCGAATGTATCCTGCCACCTTAGTGCCAGTTTACGCGATGTGCGGGAAGATGTTTGAGCAGGAGCAGCTACGGCAATCAAACTGCCATTGCCGGCGTAGTTCCATTCAATTCGGCCAGCATCCACACCCAACTTTTGATCCGACTCCAGTGCAGTCGGTTGCACCGGATTAAAGCGGTCCGTCGGGTTCCAGATGCGCCCTGACCCCCATGCAATACGCTGGCGACCCAGTTTAACCCGCACCTGTCCGGCTTCATATTCGACCCAGCCCCGATATAGATCGTGGCGCCAGTTGACATGTGTGCGCCGGATTATCGTGGCACTGGCATCCAGCCAGGTCGGTTCGGGTTGGCGCAGTGCTGCAGCCAACACAGGATCTGCCACCAAACCTCCCCATAACAGCTCATGATCATAAGCCAGATGAAACCGAACATGTCCGTAATCTCCAGCCACTTCCAGTCGCAAACGGTTCAAATCGGTGGTTCTGTCCTGCTTCAGACTATCGCGTGTTTCAAACAGCAGGTTGGTATATTGGCCGGAGAATTCCAGTGCCAAAGCCGGAGGTAAGCAGGATGCCGACACAAGCAGGCCAATCAAAACCCTGGCCACGAATACACACGAATTAGCACGAATAAGAAAAAAACCAGACGGTTGAAGGTTGGATTTTGTGTTCATTCGTAAAATTCGTGGCTCACAAGGCTTTAACTGGAATTACTTGCCCGTCCTGCATGGTGATCAGGGTTCGCGCCGAGGCAATGACGGCTGGATCATGGGAGGCAATGACAAATGTGGTGTGCCGCTCTTCATTGAGTTTTCGCATCAGTTCCATCAGCGATTCACCCGTATGTGAATCAAGGTTGGCCGTGGGTTCATCAGCCAGCACCAGGTCAGGTTCAGTTGCCAGGGCTCGTGCTACAGCTACCCGCTGCTGCTGCCCTCCGGACATCTGATCGGGTCGGCGGTTTTCAAACCCTTGCAAACCCACCCTGGCCAGCCACTGATCAGCCAGCTGGAAACGCTGTTTTTTCTTCATCCCCTGCAATTGCAGCACATAAGCAACATTTTCACGCGCACTCAGGACCCGAATAAGATTATAGGCCTGAAACACAAAACCGAGATGGCATAAACGAAATCTTGCCCGCCCGGCCGACGACATGGTCAGCAGATTCTGACCGGCAATCACAAGTGAGCCTGAATCCGGTCGATCCAATCCGCCCAGCATATTCAGCAGCGTTGTCTTGCCTGATCCGGAACGTCCCGCCAGCACCACATACGCCCCCCGTTCAATCAACAAATCGACACCATCCAGCGCCACCACCTTCAGCTCACCACTTTCATAATACCGGGTTAGCCCACTCGCTGAAATCAATACGTCAGACATCTACCCCTCCACAACAGAAACCCAATCCACAAAATTTACAGCCATCCAATCCTGGCTTGCAGTACAATATTGTTGACGCTTCCACGTTATAATTCCCGCAAAGCACTGGCCGGTTCCAGTCTGGAGGCTTTCCAGGCGGGGATCAGGCCTGCGATGATCGCACCAAACAGTGCAGCCCCCAAAATGCGCAGAACGCTGTCGGCCTGCAGCAGCGGATGGATAACCGGATCCATATACATAAACGAGAAGGCAATAGCGAATTGCGACAAATCAATGCCATATTCACCATACCATAGCGACAGCCCGCCACCGATCATAAAACCACTCAACCCGCCAATGAATACCAGAATTACCGTTTCCCATACGACCATGGCAAACACCTGAGCCGGACTCACTCCCAGTGCACTCATCAGTCCGAATTCACGTACACGTTCATGCATACTCATCAACATCGTATTAAGCACTTCGGCCAGCACCACAATAATCACGATCAGCAATACCACCCAGGTATAGGCATCGGCAAAATCAGCCCATTGCTGTGCCATCGGATCGATATCGAACCAGCGCAACACTTCCACGCCCTGGCCTGCCAGTGCGGCTTTCAGATCCCCGGCCAATGGTGTCACCCGATCGAAACTGTCTGCACGGATCACGATATCGGTCACCGCCTGGCCAAGACCCAACCATTGTTGCGCTGTAGTCAACGGTACAATCACGCTCATATCATCCACATCCATCACCCCGGAATGGATCAGCCCGCGCACCCGAAACACTTCAGAAGCAATATCGCCGCCCGGCACTGCAGCCATCAACACCAGTTTATCGCCGATGCCAATACCGAGTCGCTCCGCCAAACCGTCACCCAGGACAGCTGCCCGTTGATCCCCTGCAGGCAACCAGTCCCCTGCCGAGATAAACGTAGCCAGTCGACTCAGACGTTGTTCAGCTTCCGGTTCTACACCATAAATAAATGCACCCGCATTGGCGCCGGCACTGGAAGCCAGCCCGGACACACGCACGCGTCGGGCCACCG
>CAZBEN010000127.1:0-2750 GCA_964490955.1 uncultured Zetaproteobacteria bacterium
CCGGTGGTCTGGTCGATATTGAGTTTCTTACGCAATATGCGCGGCTGGCCTTCGGCATCGATGCGCGTCGTGTGATCGATATCTGCGCCGGGTTACCGGAATCTGCACCAGAGGCGTGGCATGAGCATGCCCCATTGCTTGCCGAGAGCTATCTGGATTATCGTCAGATGGAGAATGCCTTGCGTGTGGAACTGTGGCGCTCTATTGGGAAATTGCCTGTTGATCCTGAAGCAACCGAATGGGAAACCATGCGCAGGCATGCCGCCATCACATCGCCACAAGCGCTGATCCAACGGATGCAGCAGGTGCATCAGATATTCAATGCATTGATTGTTGTTGGAACAGATGTTGCAGTGGAGTAGATTTCCGCATCGTTTTTTTTGACGCAACGCTGCGGAGTAATTCGCCATACTGGATGTAAATATAATGAACAATCAAAACAGGCAGGATGTCTCCCAGGATTTTTTGGATGCTATGAACCTGGGTGGGACTACTCCCGATCCCTGTGTCATGGTGGTTTTCGGAGCATCAGGTGATCTGACCAAGCGACTGCTCATTCCTTCTCTGTTCAACCTTTATTGTGATAAGCTGTTACCGGACTCATTTTCTATTCTCGGTATGGCTCTGGATAAATTCACGACCGAATCATTCCGGGCCAAGATGAGCGCTGATGTGCATAAATATTCGCGCCGCGAACAGTTTGATGAAACGGCATGGGCAGATTTTTGTGATAAAATCCATTATCTGAAAGGACGTTTTGATGAAGAGGATGCTTTCCGTAAACTGAAGTCTTTTTTGCAGGCGCTCGATGGTCGCTATGATACTGAAAGCAATGTGCTGTTTTATATGGCTACACCGCCCTCTGTTTTCGGCCTGATTTCCACAGGTCTGGAGACGGTTGGCCTGAATCACGGGGGGGATGGTTGGCGCCGTATTATTGTTGAAAAACCGTTTGGCACCGATCTGGCATCGGCGCAGGAGTTGAATCGGGAAATCCTCACCTACTGGAAAGAGAGTCAGGTGTATCGAATCGATCATTACCTTGGCAAGGAGACGGTTCAGAATCTGCTCGCTTTCCGTTTTGCCAATGGCATGTTTGAACCGTTGTGGAACCGCACCCATATTGACCATATCCAGATCACGGCGACCGAACAGGTTGGTGTGGAGTGGCGTGGCGGTTATTACGATCAGTCCGGTGTGATTCGGGATATGATCCAGAATCATCTGTTTCAGATGATGGCCTATTTATGTATGGAGCCGCCGACCTCGTTTGAAGCCGAAGCCATCCGCAATGAAAAATTCAAGTTGCTCAGTGCTGTGCGAATTATGAAGCATGAAGAGGTTCGGCATATGGTTGTACGTGGTCAGTATGACGAAGGTGTGTTGCCCGATGGCTCGCCTGCCAAGGGATATCGGCAGGAACATGCCGTTGATCCGCATTCCAATACTGAAACCTATGCGGCGCTTAAGTTGCGTATTGATAACTGGCGCTGGCACGGGGTTCCTGTTTTTTTGCGTTCAGGCAAGGCGCTACGCACCAAATCCACCGAGGTTGTCGTACAATTCCGTCGTGCACCCGAATTTACTTTCAGAGGTACACCGGCTTCTGCTCAACTCGAAGCCAATCAGCTGATTTTCCGCATCCAGCCCAATGAAGGTATCGAAATCCGTTTTCTGGCCAAGCGGCCGGGGCCGTCGATGCATATGCGCAAGGTCAACATGAATTTTGAATATGACGAGGCTTTCATTACGCACCCTGGCACTGGTTATGAGACTATGCTGTATGATTGTATGCATGGTGACCCAGCACTGTTTTCGCGTTCCGATCTGGTGGAAACCGCCTGGCGTATTGTGCAGCCGGTTCTGGATGTCTGGAACAATGAAAAGGCACGTGATTTCCCCAATTATCCGTTCGGGTCATGGGGGCCGAAGGCGGCATTTAATTTACCTTCACCCGATCATCGCCGCTGGCTGGCGCGTACACCACAACAGGCACTGGAACGCGTGCCGATGTTTGAAGGTAGTGGCAAGACGATGTTACATGCCTTTGCCATGATGCTTAAACCGGTGGTATTCAATGCCGGCGATGAAATAGCCAGATACGGTGATGAAGGACGGGAGCTGTTTATTATTGAAATGGGCAGCGTAGATATTATTGATCATGAAGGTGATGTGGTTACTACCTTGGGCGATGGCCAGGTGTTTGGTGAGTTGAGTCTTTTGGTGACAAAAAAACGCCGGGCTTCGGTGCGTGCAGTGACATATTGCGCCTTGTATATCATGGAAAAACGCGATTTTTGTAAAGTGCTGATGGACAGGCCCCAGTTTACCGCTCGTCTTATGTATACGGCACGCGAGCGTTATAACGTAATTGTCGATGCGCAGGACTGGATGGCCTCAGACGATTTGGATTAAAACAAAAACGAAAAGCATTCACCGCAGAGTAAAGACAAAGCTATCGGGAGATCATGCAACACATCTTACTGACAGATAGCTGATACTATCTCACTGATTTTATTACCTTACTCTGCGAAACTCTGGGTACTCTGCGGTGCAAGATTTTGAACTGGATTATAAAAGGAGAATAGAACATGAAACTGGCAATGATTGGATTGGGTCGCATGGGCGGCAATATGGTAAAGCGTTTGATGCAGGGAGAGCATGAGGTGGTCGCATTCGATGTCGATGCGGCGCCGGGCCGGGCACTGGCCGACGAATTTGCAGGCGTATCGGCAGCACAGAGTTTAAGC
>CAZBEN010000128.1:0-2690 GCA_964490955.1 uncultured Zetaproteobacteria bacterium
TGTCGTGCTTCAGATTGACCTGAAGGGGGGACTTGGACAGCATGCGCCGCAAAAAAAATGCATTATCAAAAGGCTGCCTCCATGACAGAAAAGTCTGCACCGAAGCACAATATTACCGATGTTCCAGCGCTGGATAAAAACGCAGCCGGACTGGTGAAAGGTATCCAGCGGCATTATTTGCGTACGCTGGGCCAGCATACAAGCAGTCAATCCAACCATTATAAATATCAGGCGCTGGCATACACTATCCGCGATCATCTGATGGAGAACTGGAAAAACACCAAAGACGCTTATATCGAAAAAGATGGCAAGCGTGCCTACTACCTGTCACTCGAATTCCTGATGGGCCGAGCACTGGGTAATGCCATACTCAATCTGGGTCTGGACGATGAAACATCCGATGCTCTGCATCAGTTAGGTTTGAGCTATGAAGAAAAGATAGGGATGGAGCGAGATGCCGGACTGGGTAACGGTGGTTTGGGTCGTCTGGCTGCCTGCTTTATCGATAGCTGTGCAACCTTGCAATTGCCGGTAACCGGCTATGGAATTCGCTACGAATACGGCATGTTCCGGCAGCTGATCCAGAATGGTTATCAGGTCGAAGAACCTGACCACTGGCTGAATTATGGTAACGTGTGGGAGATTACCCGGCCGGAATACACCCAGCGCGTTCATTTTGGCGGACATACTGAATGTTACCATGATGATCAGGGCGTCATGCGTTGCCGTTGGGCAGATACGCAGGATGTATTGGCGATTCCTTACGATACTCCGATTCCGGGTTTCAAGAATAATACAGTGAATACCCTGCGTTTGTGGAAATCAGCGGCGACGGATGAATTCGACCTGGGTGAATTTAATGCAGGTGATTATGCCGGATCAGTGGCTTCAAAGAATGCAGCTGAGCACATTTCCATGGTGCTGTATCCAAACGATGCCAGTGAAAATGGTAAAGAACTGCGTCTGCGTCAGCAGTATTTTCTGGCTTCGGCCAGTATCAAGGATGTGCTGCGTGGCTGGGTGGAACGCCATGGCTGCGATTTCAGCGACTTTGCCGATAAAAATTGTTTCCAGCTCAATGACACGCATCCTACGGTTTCTGTCGCTGAGTTGATGCGTCTGCTGATGGACGAATACCGCTTGCAGTGGGATGAAGCCTGGACCATTACCGGAAAGACCATGGCGTATACCAACCATACCTTGCTACCTGAAGCGCTGGAGCGCTGGCCGGTTCACCTGTTTGGTCGCCTCTTGCCGCGTCTGCTGGATATTATTTATGAGATCAATGCACGTTTTCTTTCCGTTGTGGCCGAGAAATGGCCGGGTGATGTGGAACGCCAGAGCCGCATGTCTATTATTGAAGAGGGCGATGTGCAACAGGTACGCATGGCCTATCTGGCCATTGTCGGCAGTTTTTCTGTCAACGGTGTGGCGCAACTGCATTCCGACCTGTTGGTCGAAGGCCTGTTTAAGGATTTCAACGAGCTGTGGCCTGAGAAGTTTAATAACAAGACTAATGGTGTTACCCAGCGCCGCTGGATGGGCTGGTGTAACAAGCCGTTGTCCCGGTTGATTAATACGCAGATCGGTGAGGGCTGGATTACTGATCTGCAGCAATTACGTAAATTGGTACCACTGACTGATGATGCCGCTTTTCGTAAGCAATGGACTGATTGCAAACGGGAAAACAAAGACAGGTTGGCCAAGCTGGTGAAAGACACCTGCGGTGTGGATTTCAATCCCGATGCCATGTTCGACATTCAGGTCAAGCGCATCCATGAATACAAGCGCCAGTTGCTTAATGTGCTACATGTCATTCATTTGTATGACCGAATCAAACGCGGTGATGCAGACAACTGGACTAACCGTTGTGTACTGATCGGCGGCAAGGCTGCCCCGGGCTATTACATGGCCAAACAGATCATTAAACTGGTCAGTAATGTGGCCGATGTGGTCAACCATGATCCGGATGTAGGAGATAAGCTCAAAGTCGTATTTTTCCCAAATTATCGAGTATCAGCGATGGAAGTGATTGCTCCTGCTGCTGATCTGTCCGAGCAGATATCTACTGCTGGCAAGGAAGCCTCCGGAACCGGCAACATGAAGTTCATGATGAATGGAGCGATGACCATCGGCACATTGGATGGTGCCAATATCGAGATTCGTGAAGAAGTAGGGGATGAGAATTTCTTCCTGTTTGGTTTAACTGCCGATGAAGTGGAACAGTTGCATGGACATTATGATCCGAATGCGGTGATTTCCGGAGATGAAGATTTCCAGCGTGTGATGAATTTGCTGGAGTGCGGCCACTTCAACCAGTTTGAGCCGGGCTTGTTCGCAGGGATTATCGGAGCGATCCGTAACTCTAATGACCCATGGATGGTCGCAGCGGATTTCCGTTCCTATGTCGATGCACAACAGCGTGCTTCCGACGCCTATCAGGATCAGGACGCGTGGGTGAAAATGAGCATTCTGAACACGGCATACAGTGGTAAATTCTCCACTGACCGGACGATGCAGGATTACAATCGCGAAATCTGGAATCTGAAGCCTATTGCTCCGAACTAAAATCTGTTCACACTGAATGCCCCTCGACTTGTAGCCGAGGGGCATTCAGTAATTATATAATTCATTTCCCTTTCAATGATCGAACGTCATAGCTCAGTCGCTTAACTTTGTCTGCACCTGTC
>CAZBEN010000129.1:0-2663 GCA_964490955.1 uncultured Zetaproteobacteria bacterium
GTCTGTTGATGCTGTGCCTGAATGAACCAGTCTCCGGTCATACCTCCGACTTGTCCTGACTGGGATAGCGTGGCGATGCTTTGCAAATACGAGGTGCTGATATCCCTGTCTGTTGCGTAATCGGCCAGATAGTTGTGATCGCTGATATGGTTCGCCTTAACATCAAAAGCCATATTGGCCGGCAGGTTCCAGCGTATATCGCCCTGAATGCGGCCACGATTGCTACCTGTAACCGTATCATTGATACCTTCAAAGTTGATTTTCTCGTGTCCGAATGTTGATGCATGACGAAGTTCAGCTTCACCCATAAAGCCACGCGCACTCATCCAGTGTGGCGTCAACGTGGCATCCCAGTTTTCCGACGGGGCCAAATAATAGGGTAGCGCGACTTCTGTACCGCGACGCTTACCGATGTTCACGCCGGGAATGAGAAAACCGGACTTTCTTTTGATCGATTGTTGCCACCAAGGGCTATACAGCACCGGAATGCCCCACAATTCAAAGCGGCTATCTTTGGCTGTCAGACTGCCATCCTGCTGATCAAGCACGGCATGTTTGGCCGCAATTCGCCAGGATTCCTGATCAATCGGGCAGGAAGAGAAAGTCAGTTCCTCCGCCTCAAAGGTATGATCATCAATACGCTTGACCCGCTCAGCCGCCAGTCGCTCGCCGCCGGGCAGAATGATTACTGCCTTACGCATATTACCGGTTTTACTGCCAGTATGCATGATGGCCTGTTCTGCGTTGATGATGGCCTGTTCCGATTTTATAATGACATGGCCTTTTGCTTCCAGCACATGTTGATTTGTCCGGTATATTACTTCATCTGCTGTCAGCGTATCGGTTTGACGTTTGATGATAACATGGCCGCGTGCGGTCACTATGCCGTCGGTAGTTCGGCTGATCTCGTCAGCAGCAATGTCCACTGGTTCTGCGCACACCGTTGACGTAATCGTGAACAGGACAAGGAAAGTGGAAATATGGAAAAACCGGAGTGGGCGAAGCATGGCGAGGCAAGCTATCCTACAATTTCAACTCGTCCACTGGAGATCAGGCCAGGCTTGGCTTCATAAGGTATTACGTGACGCAGTCCGGGTCGGACTTTATGGCAAAGCCAAGGTAGTTGACGGACAGGTCATCACTTAATGAGAAGTGGTCAGTCATCAAGGCGTAACTCATGCCTTTTATATCCTTGATTTCAAGACCTGCATCTCGCAACGCAGTATTCATTTCCGATGGTTTAATGAACTTGGCATATTCATGTGTACCTTTGGGCAGCCAGCCGAGGATATATTCGGCACCCAGAATCGCCTTGATATAAGACACCGGGTTACGATTCAGTGTAGCGAAAAAGAAATGACCACCGGGTTTAAGCATGCCCGCGCAAGCGGCAACAGTGCGTGCTACATCCGGCACATGTTCCAGCACTTCCAGACAGGTAACTGCATCATATGTTTGTGTATGGTTTTTCGCCCAGTTTTCAGCATCGTTTTCCACATATTCAACCGATACGCCGGATTGTTCACTATGCAGCCGAGCCACACCGAGCGCTTTTGGTGAGCGGTCAATGCCGGTTACTGTTGCACCACGCGCAGCCATACCTTCGGCCAGTAATCCGCCGCCGCAACCAACATCCAGAATCGAAGCTTTCGGCAGTTTTATCTGGCAGGCAATGTAGTCGAGTCTGAGCGGGTTGATTCTATGTAGCGGTTTGAACTTGCCGGAGGGGTCCCACCACTCCTCTGCCATAGCCTCGAACTTGGCGATTTCCTGCGCATCGAAATGTTGTTCTGTCTGCATGCACGAAAGGATGTCCGTGCCGCATCGGGAAGGCAAGCATGCAGTGGAACAGATATGTTCTGATTCATTGCAGTATGCAATTCATCAGCATCTCTTTAGGCTGGCCGGGTGTTCGGACGGATCGTATTTATCAGGATACTGCAAGCCATTCCCACTCTGCTGGGTGTGGCAACGCTGGTGTTTTTTTTACTGCATCTGGTGCCGGGTGACCCGGTCGATGCATTGCTGGGCGAAACAGCCATGGCGGCAGATCGTGAGGCCTTGCGACAGGCGCTTCATCTGGATCAGCCGATTCTCTATCAATACGGGCACTATTTATCCGGCTTAAGCACAGGCGACTGGGGGACAAGTCTGGTAGATCACAGGCCTGTGCTGGAGCGAATCATGGAGCGGGTTCCGGCGACTGCGAAACTGGCATTCACCAGCTTGCTACTGGCCGTGCTGTTGGCGTTGCCGCTGGGATATTGGGCAGCCCGTCATGCCGGGAAATCACAGGACGTGGCCGCCATGGGTTTTTCCCTGCTGGGCGTTTCCATTCCCAATTTCTGGCTCGGACCTTTGCTCATGCTTGTCTTTGCGGTGGGTTTTGGGTGGCTACCTGTCTCCGGGATGGATCAATCCGGCTCAATAGTACTTCCGGCAATCACCTTGGGAACGGCACTGGCGGCTATTCTTTCCCGGATGACTCGTTCGTCGTGGCTGGAAGCGATGAGTACGGATGCAGTACGCACAGCAAGAGCTTTTGGGGTATCCGAGCACTTTATCTGGTGGCGGCATGCAGCGAGATTGGCTGCTGTGCCGGTGATTACCATGTTCGCCTTGCAACTTGGCGCTGTGCTGGGCGGAGCGGTGATTACCGAAAC
>CAZBEN010000130.1:0-2654 GCA_964490955.1 uncultured Zetaproteobacteria bacterium
CCGGATTCAGTGATGACGGTTTTATTATCATCCACCTGTTTCAGCAGTGACAGCGTGGTTTGCAGTGATGTTTCGAAGGTATGCAGATTACGGTTGTTGATGCCGATCAATTCGGTGTCCAGTTTCAGGGCGCGTTCCAGTTCCCCGGCATTGTGTACCTCCGGCAAGACAGAAAGCCCTATCTCATGCGCGCATGCCGTGAGCTCAGCGGCGAGTACATCATCCAGCATGCCCAGAATGACCAGGATCGCATCCGCGCCCATGGCTTTTGCTTCGATGATCTGGTACGGATCAAGCATAAAATCCTTGCGCAGGATAGGCAGGTCGACTGCCTTGCGAATGGCCCTGACATAACCATCCGCACCCTGAAAGTATTTCACATCGGTGAGTACAGAAAGGCAGGTTGCCCCGCCTTGCTCATAAGACGTGGCTATTGCCACTGGATCAAAATCAGGACGTATAATGCCTTTGGACGGGCTGGCTTTTTTGATTTCGGCAATGACTGCATTCTGTTTTCTTGCGATGGTTTCACGTAACGCACCGGCAAAGTCGAGGGGTGTGTAATATTGAGCAAGGTTCAGAAGCTCGGACTCAGAATGTTTCTGCTTACGTGCGGCAACCCAGTCGCGTTTGTATGCAGCGATTTCATTCAAAATCGAAGTCATAATCTTGCACCACAGAGTACGCAGGGTTTCGCAGAGTAAAGCACTGTAAATATATTCATTGGTTGTTCCATTTTATTTGTTGTGAATCATGCGCTTGATGCCGTTTTTCAAAGATTTGACGTTGAAATTGATCAGTAAGCCAACATGTTTATTCGCCAATTTTAGATAGGTGAGCAGTTGTGCTTCATGAATCGGCAACAGGTGCTCGACAGCCTTGATTTCAACGATAATCCTGTTCTCGACGAGAAGGTCAATTCGGTAGCCTGCATCAATTTCTATGCTGTCATAGAAAACAGGCAGCAGAACCTGCCTGATAGCATTGATGCCATGTTTACCTAATTCATAGCATAGACAATGTTCATAAGTAGATTCAAGCAACCCCGGCCCAAGCGTGGAATGAACGCGAAAGGATGCATCCAGTATATGCTGACTTAACTGGTTTAACTCTGCGAAACTCTGCGTACTCTGTGGTGAAAGGTTCATGATTTTGACTGTTGAGTAAAAGCAATCAACGCATCCAGAGTCTTTTGAACTTTACCGGAATCGATGGCCTTTGCGGCAATGGCAATGCCTTCGCCAATACCGTCCGCCTGGCCTGCCACCCACAAGGCGGCGGCAGCATTGAGCAGAACAATATCCCGACCGGCACCCTGTTGGCCGGCAAAGATATGTTTCAGAATCGATGCATTGGTAGAAGCGTCATCACCGGCCAGCGCTTCCGGCACAGCATAAGGCATGCCGAATGCGGCCGGATCAATTTCAAACTGAATCGGAGCCTGACCCGTCTGCACCAGAATCGCATCGGTGATATCGGTTGTTGTGATTTCATCCAGTCCGTCGCGACCATGTACAATCAGAGCGCGCGTCGTACCCAGCTCGGCCAAGGCCCCAGCCACCAGTTTTAGCTTATCCTGCGCAAATACGCCCAGCACCTGATACTCAGCGCCGGCCGGATTGGTCAGCGGGCCCAGCAGATTGAATATAGTGCGCACGCCCAGCTCACGCCGCACCGGCCCGGCATAGCGCATGGCAGGATGAAGTTTCTGGGCAAACAAAAAACCGATTCCGGTTGCATCAATACATGCTGCCACCTGCGCAGGACTGAGATCAAGAGTCACGCCCAACGCTTCCAGCACGTCGGCCGCGCCGGATTTGGAACTCATGGCGCGATTGCCATGCTTGGCCACCGGTACGCCGCAAGCAGCAACCACCAGCGATACGGCCGTGGAAATATTAAATGTTTTAGCCCCGTCGCCGCCGGTGCCGCAGGTATCCATCAGGCCGGTAGCCTTTGGGGATATTTTAGTCGAGGCAGCACGCATGGCCTTGGCCGCGCCAGCCACGATTTCAGCAGATTCACCACGAACAGACAGCCCCATCAATACGGCGGCAATCTGTGCCTGCGTGACTTCACCATGCATAATAGCCGAAAACACAGTTTCAGCTGCAGCGCCAGTAATCTCATCCCCCGCCTGCAAGTCCCTGATCATCCGAGCGACAGCTTCACGCATCATACACCTCTTTTTTTACCGCAGAGTACGCAGAGTAAACCTTTAAAACTTTCTAAATTCGTGCTTTTGATTTTACGCTGCGAAACTCTGCGTACTCTGCGGTGAATGCCTTTGATTGAGGAAAGCATTATACCGTGACTTCGAGGAAATTTTTCAGCATCTGATGACCGTGTTCGGTCAGGATCGATTCAGGATGGAACTGCAGCCCGAAGGTCGGATGCTTGCGATGCCTCAAACCCATCAGTTCACCTTCAGCCGTCCATGCCGTACGCTCCAGACAATCCGGCAGGGGTTCCGGCACAATCAGCGAATGATAACGAGTTGCCGTAAATGGCGATGGTAGCCCGGCAAACAAACCCTCACTGTTGTGCTCAATCAAACTGGTCTTCCCATGCATCAGGCGAGGTGCGCGAATCACCTCACCGCCGAAAACGGCAGCAATGGATTGATGCCCGAGGCAAACACCGAGAATCGGAAT
>CAZBEN010000131.1:0-2649 GCA_964490955.1 uncultured Zetaproteobacteria bacterium
AATTTTCCGCACCGCTGGTCTATGTGAATCCGGTTGGCGGGCAGGATGAAATCGTGTTTGACGGTGGCTCTCTGGTTGCGGATGGCGCCGGAAACCTGTTACTGCGTGCTCCATTGTTCGAGACCTGGCAAGGTGAGATTGATCCGGCTTTGGCAGGGAATACACATATTGCTGTCTTACCTGAGCCGATTGAACAGATTTACCGGGCGCTGGTGATGGGCGTAGCTGATTATGTGTTGCGAAACGGTTGCAAACAGGTGGTAATCGGCCTGTCCGGCGGCATTGATTCGGCCCTGACTGCAGCTATTGCGGTCGAGGCGCTGGGGGCTGAAAATGTATTGGGCGTGTTGCTGCCATCGCGGTATTCCAGTGATCATTCGATTACCGATGCCGAGGCGCTGGTAGCGAATCTGGGCATCGAAGCGATTACCCTGCCTATTGCCGAAAGCATTGCAGCAGTCGAAGCCACGCTGGCCGACACCTTTGCCGCCTGGAACAAATCGGAGCCGGATATTACCGAGGAAAATATTCAGGCACGCATGCGTGGCCTGTTATTGATGGCAATCTCGAATAAAACCGGGCGCATGGTATTGACCACCGGAAACAAATCGGAAATGGCGGTGGGTTATGCCACTCTTTATGGTGATATGGCCGGTGGTTTCGCCATGCTCAAGGATGTGTATAAAACCGAAGTGTTTGCCCTGTGCCGCTGGTTGAACCGGGAACACGAAGTGATTCCTGAAAATACGATCACGAAACCGCCATCAGCTGAATTAAGACCGGATCAGAAAGATTCGGATTCCCTGCCCGATTATGATGTACTTGATGCCATTCTCACAGCCAACATTGAGGAACGCCTCGGTGTGGACGAAATAGTGGCTCGCGGTTACGAAGATGATGAAGTCAAACGCGTGGTGCGCATGCTACAACTGGCCGAGTACAAACGCCGGCAGGCACCACCGGGTGTGAAAATCACCGAACGGGCCTTTGGCCGCGACCGACGCTATCCGATTACGCACGGTTTTTGGGAATAGCAAACGACTGTAGCTGATCAGGACACACCGTAAGATATTTTACCACAAAGGCGCGAAGAAGAGCAATAAATAGAAGGCTGTATTTTTTCTCCTTGTGTCCTGGTGCCTTTGTGGCTCCGGGATGACGATTCAGGATTGATGTAATCAATGGCACAGGTTTCACGACATAACCTCGAAACAGGCGGGGATATTATGGTCAGTGAACTTATCGGAAATATCTATAACGGATTGTCAGCCCTGCTGTTGATTTTACTGGTCGGGTTATTGCTGACGGTGCTGGCGATGTTTGTCGCCGATGTCAGCCAGAGTCGCAATGCGGTACGACACAATTATCCGGTGATTGGCCGTTTTCGGGCCCTGTTCGAGCATCTGGGGACATTCTTCCGACAATACTTTTTTGCCATGGATCGTGAGGAGATGCCGTTTAATCGCGCCCTGCGTGACTGGGTTTATCGCGCTGCCAGGAATCAGGACAGTACGATTCCGTTCGGTTCGACGCGCGATGTTAGTCCGGTCGGCAGCATTTCCTTTGTCAACTGTCCTTATCCCACGCTGGATGTCGATGCGGCACCGACACAATCAATGATCATAGGTCCGGATTGTCGTCATCCGTTCGAAGCCGCCAGTCTGTTTAATATTTCCGGTATGAGTTATGGCGCACTTTCCCGTGTGGCTGTACAGGCGCTGTCGCATGGTGCGGCCAGAGCCGGTTGCTGGATGAATACCGGTGAAGGCGGCTTGTCGCCGCATCATCTGGCGGGCGATTGTGATATTGTCATGCAGATCGGCACTGCCAAATATGGTGTGCGTGATGAAGCAGGTAATCTCTGCGATGAAAAACTGCGTGAAGTTTCGGCTATTGAACAGGTCAGAATGTTTGAGATCAAACTCAGCCAGGGTGCCAAACCCGGGAAGGGCGGTATTCTCCCCGGTTTGAAAGTCACGGCTGAAATCGCTGCCATTCGCGGCATTCCCGAGGGGCAGGATTCGATAAGTCCGAACCGGCATGTGGAAATCGACAGTCCGGGCGAATTGCTGGATATGATTACCCGTATCCGCGATGTCACCGGCAAGCCGGTCGGCTTCAAGCTGGTGATCGGCGGCTGCAATGCACTGGATCATTTGTTTGACGAAATCAAACGCCGTGGCGATCAGTCTGCACCGGATTTTATTACCCTCGATAGTGCCGATGGCGGTTCCGGCGCCGCACCACAACCATTAATGGATTTTATGGGTTTGACGCTGAAAGAGAGTTTGCCGATGCTGATCGATCATCTGGTCGGTTACGGATTGCGTGATCGTGTGCGGGTAATTTGTTCGGGCAAGCTGATTACACCGTCGGGTGTGGCCTGGGCGTTATGCATGGGGGCAGATTTTATTGTGTCGGCGCGCGGGTTTATGTTTGCACTGGGTTGTATTCAGGCCATGCAGTGCAACAAAAACACCTGTCCTACCGGCATCACCACGCATCAGAAACGTTTGCAGCGCGGCCTCGACCCACAGGACAAATCGGCGCGCGTGGAGCATTATGTGGAAAATATGCTGCACGATGTTGGCGTCATTGCCCATTCCTGCGGCGTGAAACGGCCACGCCAGTTGCAACGCCGTCATGCGC
>CAZBEN010000132.1:0-2627 GCA_964490955.1 uncultured Zetaproteobacteria bacterium
TGATCCCATCCCGAACTCAGAAGCTAAGCTCCTTTGCGCCGATGGTACTGTGGGGTTCCCCACGGGAGAGTAGGTCAATGCCAGGAATTTACTACGGACGTCCATGTCCTTCGGGCTAAAGCCCCGTCATGCGACGTTCAAATCAGCTATCCTGTTGATTTGTAATACAAAGCCCCTTTGTTGAGCGCAAGCTCCAAAGGGGCTTTTTTTGGTTCATTTCCATTTGAATTTGCCCATTCCAGGATGCTTAGTGGTACTAAGCCTACCGTAAGTGTTTTGAAAATGACCAGAGGATAAGCAGTGGTAAGTTGATTGCAGTGAGAAATATCATTGCCCGAATGACGATTAAGCAGTTTTTTCCTTGATGCGTTTCAATGGTTCCAGCCATTGGCATAACCGGATCAACGGAAGTCCGATCAGAGCGGTCGTGTCATCGCCTTGCAGGCGCTCAAACAGGCTGATACCCAAGCCTTCGGATTTGAAACTGCCGGCGCAATCTAGAGGTTGTTCGGTTTCCACATAGGTGCGGACTTCAGTATCGGTGAGTTGTCGAAAACAGACATCAAACGGAATTGTCTCATACTGAACTGAGTGTTCAGATATTATTGCAAGGCTTGTCAGAAAAGTGACACGCTGTCCCGAAAGAAAAGAGAGTTGCTTGCAGGCGGCTTCGATATTCCCCGGTTTTCCCAGTACCAGATTATCGCATATAGCAAGCTGATCGGATGCGATTACCGTTGCATCTGGATGCATGGACAGGACGTTTGCTGCCTTGCCAAGGGTGTTGAATCTAACCAGTTCTTCCGGAGGCATGCTGCCTGGTGGCCTTTCTTCAAAGTCGGGACTGATCTGCTCGAAAGGTAGGCGTAATCTGCTCAGAAGTTCTTTTCTGTATGGGGATGTAGAAGCAAGAATTAGGCGCATGATTGTGCGGGAGCAGGAGGGGGGACGAGGAAGTTATTCGCTGTCGGGATCGTTGTCGAGGTGAGCTGGTTCACCGGCAATGCGATAATCACCAGTCGCCCAGCGGCCCAAGTCGGTTGTGCGGCAACGCTCACTGCAGAAGGGGAAGTCTTCGTTTGTTCTGCTCACCGGATTTTTGCAGGTTGGGCAGCGAAATATTGTTGTATGATTCATCAACAACCGATCGGAACAAGCATCATGGCATATGGGATGTCTTCGGTATAATCGGTAGGTGGCTGACCGGGGATCCATTGTTGAAAACGCAGGCGAATGGTTAGCCTGTTACCTGAAATATCCGGTACAATGCCTTCAGCGACTGCCTCGGTAGGTAGGCTAATGACCAGCAGACCAAAAGATTTTCCGCGTTCGGGAGTAATCTGACCCACGCCACCGGTGGCAACACACTTTTTCCAGCCTACAAAGTCATTCAGCATATGATCGAGTGTATTGACTGCGCTGCACAGTGGCGAAAGTGCTTGATGCAACGGCAGGATGCGCACATCAGATCTGCTCCAGATAGCCTTGATACTCTGTTGTATGCATAGCTTGTGACCGAGCCAGTCATGTTTTTTCTGGGTATTCAGATAGGCATTGATCATCGCATCTTCGGCCAGAAAATCACATGCCTCAGCCATGCCCGGTTGTAGTTGGCCGATATGCAGGTCGATATTATCACAGGCCTGTTGAATCTCTTCGCGATAATGAGGCACATCAGCACTCAGATTGTGCAGATATAATTTCACATCGGAAAGGAGTGCGATGATTTCTGGAATAGCACCTTTCCGCCCCTGATCGCCGAGCAGCGACGCGCGCAGGTCGCAGGTCGCATGCAGCCAGCTGGTACCTTGCCGATTGTTGCAGGCCGTTTCCAGGCAGGCCAAGGCATCGCGCAGTTCAATAAATGCACGCATGCGCGGACTCAACGCAAATGAAAAGTGAACCATTTCTGTCATGTCAGGCCCTATCCTCTCGTCTGTGGCAGTGCATCAGGGCTGCTTACACGCCAGATCTGTGATGCGCCGGAACGCCAATCATGCCAGCGATTGCAAGCGACGACTATGATTGTATCAGATTGTTTTGCCTGGCGGGTAATTTCTCCAGTCAGGGTGACAGCATCTTCTTCAGACAATGCAGCGGTTGGATTATCCAACAGTGCGATGGCGGGTTTGGCCAGACTGATAGCTGCGAGTGACAGGCGTAGCGATTGAAGCCTGTTCAATGAGTCCAGACCTGATGCCAGCGTAAGTTCGGAAAGCCCCCATTCCGACAGTACCTGTTCAAGGTTTAGTTGTTCCGACCGTTTTCCAAGGCCAAATAACAATTCTTCGGCAACCGTTTGTCCGAGCCACACGGGCGGCCAGCGATCAAATAGCATGCGGATCGGCTGGTTTATTTTTTTTGTGGCTACCCCATCCAGTGTCACAGTCATGCAGGAAGGCGGTTCGGCTAATCCAGCCAGTCGGTGTAGCCAGACCGTTTTGCCACTGCCGGCATGACCGGTCAGCAGTATGATTTCGCCAGCAGATGCATGCAAAGATGAGGTGTCATCGCTCAGTATTAGGGTATGGTTACGGGGGTGATTCATCGAATGTGCAGTTTGGCATAAAAGATGGAGCGGGTGAAGGGAATCGAACCCTCGTATGCAGCTTGGGAAGCTGCCGTTC
>CAZBEN010000133.1:0-2527 GCA_964490955.1 uncultured Zetaproteobacteria bacterium
CGGCAATGGTTCGAGGCTTTGCCGGATTTTACGCCGGATGAAACCATGCAACGTTTCTGGCGGCCGTTTGCGGAAGCAACAGATTAGCAGATTAGCAGAGTAGTGGAGATGATAAAGAAAGTGGATTGTCCAATTGTTGTCGAAGTGAATCCGGAATATTCACCCGAACACTCCGAGCCGGATCAGGGGCGCTATGTCTTTATCTATTATATCAATATTCGAAATACAGGTGCACAGTCAGCACAACTGATCAGTCGACACTGGATTATCACCGATGCCAATGGAAAAGTCGAGGAAGTACGCGGTGATGGCGTCGTGGGTAAGCAGCCTGTACTTGAATCTGGTGATGAACATTTTTATAACAGTTTCTGCGTGCTGGAAACCAGCGTCGGCTGTATGCAGGGTAGTTATATGATGCTGGGTGAGGACGGGTGCTATTTTGATACACCGATTCCAGCTTTTACACTGGCTGTTCCCGGGGTACTCAACTGAATACTTATCCGATTCTGTATACTTTCCGTCGTTGTCCCTATGCCATGCGGGCACGTATGGCTCTGCTTACTGCTGGCATTCAGTGTGAAATACGAGAAGTTGTGTTGAAAGATAAACCGCAATTTATGCTGGATATATCGCCCAAGGCAACGGTGCCGGTATTGCAACTCCCTGACGGACGGATTATCGATGAAAGTCTTGATATCATGTGCTGGGCGCTGGCTGAAAATGACCCGGAAGCCTGGATGTCCCCGGAGAATGGATCCCGGGATGGTATGTTTGAATTGATCCGGCGAAATGACACAGAATTCAAATTTCATCTGGATCGTTATAAATATCCCCGGCGCTTCGGTGAAGCGGTGGATGCCCGGCATCATTTCGACCGGGCTTGCGACTTTCTTACCGGACTTGATACCGGACTGAATCAGAACGGTTTTCTTTTCGGTGCGCGAGCAAGCCTTGCTGATGTAGCACTGTTTCCCTTTGTGCGACAGTTTGCTTCCGTTGATCCTGAAAAGTTTGAGCAAATATACTGTCACCATGTCAAACAATGGCTTGAATACTGGCTTGGAGATAGACGCTTTTTACAGGTGATGAAAAAATTGCCTCAATGGCATGTGGGTGATAACTGTGCATTTTTATTACCATAGTGTGAGACATATCACTTTCTGCTTGTTTCAGAGCCGTACTATTCGCGTTGTGGATGTAGCAGATCACTTGGTCACAGGAGTCAATAATGTTTGAAAAACATGCCAAAAATAAAAAGCCGAATATGGAAAAGAAAAGCGAGAGCAAAATTACCCGTACGGTAATACACTCTTTTCCGCGCCCGTTATTCTCCAATAAATAATCACTGGCGCTTTTTGCGCCTGTTTTTTCGTAATGGCTGATGCCGTTGCAGTTTACGATTCATTCGAACGCTTCTCCCTGATGGGGGAACAAGATATTCAGGGCCGTTGCCGATCAGATCAGTGCGGCCCATTTTTTTTAGTGCATCTCTTATCAGGTTCCAGTTTATCGGGTCATGGTATCGTAGTAATGCTTTGTGCAGGTCTCGCTGTTTCTTTCTTTTCGGTGTAAATACAGTCTCGCTGGTTTTTCCGATTTTCCGTAAAGGGTTTCTCCCTGAATAATACATGGCCGATGCCGTAGCCATTGGCGATGGCAGGAAGGCCTGTACCTGATCCGGTTTGAAATGATTGGCTTTCAGCCACAAAGCCAGATTCAGCATATCTTCATCACTGGTGCCCGGATGAGCAGCGATAAAGTAGGGGATCAGGTACTGTTTTTTCCCAGCCTTTTTAGAAGCCTGTTCAAACATTTTCCTGAACCGTTCAAAGCTTTCTATTCCCGGTTTCATCATTTTTGAAAGTGGTTTATTTTCAGTATGTTCCGGAGCTATCTTCAAGTAACCTCCGACATGGTGGGTGGCGAGTTCTTCGATATATTCGGGTGATACAACAGCCAGATCGTAACGCAGACCGGAAGCGATAAAGATACGCTTTATACCGTGAATGCTACGTGCCCGGCGATACAGACGAATCAGTGGAGCGTGATCAGTATTCAGGTTTTTACAGATACCGGGAAATACACACGATGGTCTGCGGCATGCTGCTTCAATTTCAGGTGATTTACAGGCCAGGCGATACATGTTGGCAGTCGGGCCGCCAAGATCGGAAATTGTGCCGGCAAAGCCGGGCGTTTTGTCACGGATATTTTCGATTTCCCTGAGAATCGAATTCTCAGAACGGCTCTGGATAATACGCCCTTCATGTTCGGTAATGGAGCAGAATGTACAGCCACCGAAACAGCCACGCATGATATTGACCGAATGTTTAATCATCTCATAAGCCGGGATGCGGGCATTGCCATAAGAGACGTGCGGGACACGTGAGTAAGGGAGATCAAACACTGCATCTATTTCTACGGTGGCAAGTGGTATGGCAGGAGGATTAAGCCATACATCGCGTAGGCCATGCTTCTGCACCAGTGCCCGGGCATTGCCGGGATTGGTTTCCAGATGCATTAAACGCGA
>CAZBEN010000134.1:0-2483 GCA_964490955.1 uncultured Zetaproteobacteria bacterium
GATGAATATGTCGCCGATATCTTTGGCAGCCAGTACACCATTATCGACCATGTGGATCGTTTACCCGAGAAGCTCCCCGAGGTATTTATCTCGCTGACGAAATAAGCCCATGAATGAACAACAACGCAAACGAATTGTTGATCGGCATCGAGATAGCCTGAAACGGCATGGCCATCACCCCAATGCATTGTATTGGAGCAGCCGGGAAATTCAGGAAATTCGTTTCAAGATACTGGCGGAGATTGGCATCCAATCAGGTGATTCGGTACTGGATGTCGGTTGTGGCTTTGCTGATTTCAAAAGCTGGGTTGAGCAGCAGGGCAGACCTGTTCAATATGCCGGCGTCGATTTGTCACCGGATCTGATATATACCGCGCAGGAAAAACACCCCGAAGTTCAACTTATGTGTGGAGAATTATTTGATTTCCATTTTGAACCCCGGTTCGTTGACTGGGTAATTCTGTCCGGCGCGCTCAATGAGCAACTGCATGATGAATCAGCCTATGCATTTCGCGTCATTGAGCGGATGTACAGCCTGTGCCGAAAAGGTGTGGCCTTTAATATGCTCGATGCGCGGTATCTGGTGGCGCATGACTTGCACAGTCAGATACCGGAACGTGTATTGGACTTTTGTCGGGTGCTATGCCCCAGTTGTGAATTACATGATGAATATTTGAACAATGATTTCTCTATTTATATGCGTAAGGCAAGGCAGAGAAGCTCTCAGGCAACAGGATAAGAGAAAAATAATGAAGCATTCGCGTGGCCGGGATTGGCAGGCCAGTATGGTGAAAAATATTCTCTCTATGTCAGCTCGACTGCTGTGGTTTTTATCCAAAGACTTCCGGGTCATTTATCAGTTACGGAAACAGTGAGCCTTGAATATCCAGGTCAACTTTGCGATAGTCCTTCCTGGAGATGGCTTATCTTTGGGCTCCCTTTCGTCGGCTAGATGCCGTCGGAGCGCCCGGAATTAGTTTCAACAGTCCTTGTTTCTAGTGATAGAGCATTGTCAGTAAATCTGTATGAGGGGTTGTAATGTCTGATCGAGAAAAAATCGAAAAACAGCGTGACTTTGAACGCTTCCCTCTGGATTTCTCAGTCAGGATTACCGGTTTGACTCCGTCTAATGAACCATTTTCCGATCATGGGGAAATGAGCAATGTTTCCGGCAGCGGTGTATGTTTTATAACACGGCATCCGGAATGGTATTCAGTAGGGCAAGAGTTGGTTATTCATGTGTGTTTGCCGGGGACGGATCAGTTGGATGCCGGCATGGAATCCAGCGGTACTGTCGCATGGGTATTTTCTGGTCAAAGAGAGGGTGATGATATTGGGCACGCTCAGGTTGGGATATCTATGGATGGTTGTATGTCGTTTGAAACCAGCACATCTCAACAAGGCGACAACTCAGCGTTATGAAAATCCCCCACCGGTATAGAGATATAGAACAGGCCAGTTATGTTCTGATCGGTTTTATTCCATACCTGCTTGCACTGTATTTGATCATATCACTGGATATTAAAGTGACCGAATCCATTCTGGTTGTTGCTGTCATAGCATTGGTTGCCCATTTGATTGGTTTTTCCGTGATCCGAAAATTCGGGCAGCAATTAATAACGGTGTGTGACAGCACCAGCAAAGCATTGTCTTCCAAGTTAAGGACATCGATTGAAATCAAGGAAGATACACCGGATGAGCTGAGCAATATCGTTAACTCTTTTAATGTCATGCTGCTCGAATCCCAACGCTCGGCTCGTAATTTTCAGGAAATGACAACCAAAATGATGCTTTATAGCCGGGATATAGAGAAATATCAGAAAAGGCTGAGAGAAGAAGGACTGTCCCGGCATCGGCTGAGCCGTTATGTCGGTCAGGACCTGGTCAACAAGATTGTCAATTCGAATGAGGATACCCCCCTGCAGAATAAAAGGCAGATGGCGACCATTCTATTTGCCGATATCCGTTCATTTACAACTATTTCCGAAAACCTTGAGCCGGAAATTATCATTAATATGCTCAATGAATATTTTGATGCCATGGTGAACATCATTTTTAAACACTATGGCGTACTCGATAAATTTGTTGGTGATGAATTGATGGCAACGTTCGGGCTGCTGGATTCCATAGAAAATGGACCGATCAATTCTTTGAAGGCAGCTATTTCGATGCAGAATAGCATGAAAAATCTGATGGAAGAGTTCAGAAAGAAAGGTTATCCGGTTTTCGAAATTGGCATAGGTATCAATTGCGGTGATGTGGTGATGGGCAATCTTGGCTCAAAAAATCGCATGGATTATACGGTTATCGGCGATACGGTAAATGTGGCTGCCAGACTGGAACAGATGGCTGAAGGACGGAATATTATCGTCGGAGAAGCAGTGCATGAGCGATGTGGCCATTTAATTACGATGCAGCCAAAGGGAGCGATTAAGGTAAAGAATCGTACGCAGCCGGTGAAGTGTTATCAGGTGATGACCTAG
>CAZBEN010000135.1:0-2468 GCA_964490955.1 uncultured Zetaproteobacteria bacterium
CATCAGCCATTCGTCGGCCAGAATGCCTTTGCCCATAAAGGCGGCATCCATGTCTCGGCCATTCGTAAACAAAGCAACCTCTACGAACACATCGACCCAGCCCTGGTCGGCAACGGCCAACGTATTCTGGTATCCGACCAGGCCGGTCGCAGCAATATCCTGAGCAAATTACAGCAACTGGAACCGGATGCAGACATCGACCCCGACAATCCGATGGTCGCCAAAGCCCTTCAGCGCATAAAAGAACTGGAGGCCAATGGTTATGCCTTCGAGGGGGCGGATGCCTCATTTCAGCTGTTACTGCGTCGTTCGATGCAACGATTCAAACGCCATTTCGAACTGGTGCGTTTCCGCGTGTTTGATGAAAAACGCGGGCATGAAGAGTCGCCCGAGTCCGAAGCGACCGTTCAGGTGCGCGTCGGCGACAAATTAAAACATGCTGCTGCTCTCGGCAACGGCCCGGTCAATGCTATGGACAAGGCACTCAGAGCAGCACTGGTGGATGCTTATCCCGGGCTTGAAACCATGTTTCTTACCGATTTCAAGGTGCGGGTACTGACCACCAAAGAAGCAACCGAGGCGGCTGTGCGCGTGCTGATCGAGTCATCGGATGGACAACGCAAATGGAATACGGTTGGCGTCTCAACCGATGTACTGGAAGCAACATATCGTGCCCTCAATGATGCTATAGAATATAAACTGGTAATAGATCAGGCACCACCGCCAGAAGCTGAGAACGTCTGACACGGATGAATTATTTTTCCCGGTCAGAAGTCAACAACAATAAGCTACAGCACAACCGTGGAGATGTGACATGACGATAGACAATACTTTATACAATAAAACATGCGTACCGTGTCAGGGTGGCATTGCGCCAATGAGCGCAGCAGATGCCCATGCCATGCTGCCAGCTATCGCAGGATGGCATCTTGATGATAGTGCCACCAAACTCAGGCGTTCATTTACATTTAGAAATTTTGTGCAGGCGCAGGCATTTGCAGTAAGGGTGGGTGAGATTTCCGAAATAGAGAACCACCATCCCGAAATTTGTTATGGCTGGGGGTTTTGCACCGTTGTTTTTTATACACATAAAATCGGTGGACTGCATGAAAACGATTTCATTATGGCTGCCAAGGTAAATGCACTGAATTGTGAAAAGTGAGGCACAAGGAACAACTCTCCTCACCCATCACTGAATAAACAAGGCCCTACATTCCCAAGTCAAAGAAACCTGAATTCTGATCTTCCTGTCTACCTGAATTGGTGGTCGACTCTTCCGTTGGCGCTGTTCCAGTGCGAAATGCTTCGAGAAAAATATCCTTGCTATCTGCTCCGGGAAGCAAACCGGTTTTGGAATCAATCGCTACCCACTCAACGCCATCCGGCGGTTCAAAATCCTTGCGCGCTTTACCCTTGTGAAAAACCTGCATCGCTTCCAGCCAGGTTGGCAGCGCCGCGCGGGCACCGGTTTCACGCCTACCCATCGGGGTTGGCGTATCACGGCCTGTCCACACACCGGTCAACACCTGTGGTGTATACCCCATAAACCATGCATCGACCTGTTTATTGGTGGTACCGGTTTTACCGGCAGCAGGTCGACCCAGCGGGAGAGCACCTCGGCCGGTGCCACGTTCGATAACCCCCTTCATCATATTGGTGATCAGGAAAGCATCGACCGGATCGACAACTTGCTCGGCTGGATGCATCGACTCATTCACACTCATCACAGAATCAACATGACAAACCTGACAACGCTTTCCAGCCACCGCACGATGCAGCGTCTTGCCCGTGCGATCCTGCACTTGTTGTACGGCAATTGGCTTCCATTTGCGCCCCTGATCAGCCAGCACAGCATAGGATTCTGTCAGGGATTCCGGAGTGACTTCGGTCGCCCCCAAAGCCAGCGCCAACTGAGCAGGAAACTTGTGCCCAAAAGGATAATTTTCCAAATCATTTAAAAACCGATTGACGCCAACATTCTGCAATACCTTGATCGAGGCCAGATTGCGTGAATGTTCCAAAGCATTGCGCAGCGTTACCGGACCGGCAAATTCGTTTTTATAATTTTCCGGTCTCCAGAAACTATCGCTCTGTTTACTATCAAAAATAACGGGGGTGTCCATGACAATAGTGGCTGGTGTCAATCCGGAAGCCAGCGCACTCGTATACAAAAAAGGTTTGAAAGCACTACCGGGCTGCCGCATGGCCTGACGTACCCGATCAAATCCGGCCACCTGATAATCAAAACCACCGACCCGGGCCAATACCGTGCCGCGTTCAAGATCAATGGCATATAACGCGGACTCGATAGATGGCTCCTGTGCCAACCTGACTTCGGATCCAGGCAAGTCCTGCAGGCGAATTTCGTCACCTTCAATCCATTTGCGCGGATGCTGTTTCATCGCAGCCAGGTCCGCTTCACTGGCACCTTCTTTTTTATATATCCGGAGTGGCTTCCATTGCCATTT
>CAZBEN010000136.1:0-2432 GCA_964490955.1 uncultured Zetaproteobacteria bacterium
GATCATCAGGCCTGGCTTGGTGACACAATCCAGAAAATCACCGCAGAAAAAGCCTATGTCATGCAAGGCTGTGCATTTTCGGTCTCTGTACCGCAACAGCCGGAAGTGTCCGCCGTACTGCAAGACTTCAACCCGGACTTATTCACCTGTAACATCGATACCTTTGAGACACTGAAAGCTCCGGGTCGACACCAGCACATCAATGCCTCGCTGGCCTATGCGGCAATCAACATGTTGAATGAAGCGCAGTTTATGACAGTTGATCCGAAAAAGGCCAGAAAAGGAATCATCTCCTGCCAGATACCGGGACGGTTACAGAAAATAAACATCGGCAGGGCAAATATCTGGCTGGATGCAGCTCATAACCAGCATGCTGTCGAAGCCCTGTTGCCATCACTGCCCGATCTGGCAAACCCGTTTGATGCCATCCTTGTTTTCACCCGACAGGACCGTTCGCTGAAGGGAGCTCTCTCCCTGCTCAGGCCTTACACCAAACGACTGATCAGCGACAAAAAACAGAACAGCGACACCGGTCTGCCGCTTGCGGCACTTCAGACAGAAATCCGAAAAACACCGACAGGGAACTTTCTCGTGCTGGGTTCTTTTACGACCGTGGCTGCTATCCTGCGTTCACTGCAAACAACAGGATAGGGACTAGACAGTAAACCCTTCAACGCCCCTGCGCATACCGACCGGGCCGCTACGGGCGCTTTCAATCATATCTAAGGATTCGAGTTCAATGAGAATACTATCCAATATTTCAACCTTGTTGGTAAATTCGATAATCATGTGACTATCGATATGCTTCTCAAGCACCCTGCCATGATGATGCTCCACCAATTCCAGCAAAGCATCATCACACTCTGAACCAACCTTCATTTTCACAATCAGCATGCCGCGTTCCAGATGTACAGCATGCGAGATATCTTCAACCTTGATCACGGGAATCAGCTTGTTCAACTGCTTCTTGATCTGTTCGATAATATGCTCATCACCCCGGGTAACCAGTGTCATGCGGCTGATCGTTTTATCCTTTAGCGGCGCTACATTCAACGTTTCGATATTATAACCGCGTGCGGAGAACAGCCCTGCCACGCGGGTCAACACGCCGAATTCATTTTCTACCAGAACCGTAATCGTATGCCTCATGATAATACCATCTCATTCAGCGCTGCTCCCGCCGGCACCATTGGAAATACATTCTCCTCTTTGGAAACAGCAACATCCACCAGCACAAAGCGATCATCCACATGCAATGCCTTATCCAGTGCACCATCCAGTTCATCCAGCCTGTCCACACGAATACCAACACCGCCATAGGCTTCCGCCAGTTTGACGAAATCGGGCAGGGAATCAAAATAGGAGTTGGAATAACGCGATTCGTAGAACATCTCCTGCCACTGTCGCACCATGCCCATATAACCATTATTCAGGATAATCACGACGACAGGTAAATTATATTGAAATGCCATGGAAAATTCCTGACTGCACATCTGGATCGATGAATCGCCGGTAAAGATCACCACTTTTTCATCAGGTTTGGCCACCTGCGCTCCCAGGCCGGCCGGTAAACCATAGCCCATCGTCCCCAGGCCACCCGAGGTTAACCAGCGATTCGGGCGGTTGAATCCATAGTGTTGGGCTGCCCACATCTGATGCTGGCCAACATCTGTCGCCACAATCGCATCGCCTGACGTTTTTTCATATACCTTGCGAATGACGGTCTGCGGCTTGATCGGATCATCTTCAGACTGCTCAAAACCCAGTGAATCTTTGGCGCGCCACTCATTGATCTGTTCCCACCACAATGCCAGCGCATCCGGATCAGGCGTACAGTTTTTTCGGGCAATTTCTTCCAGCAACTGTTTCAGCACCACGCCGACATCCCCTACAATGGGCAGATGGGCATGGATATTCTTGGAAATGGACGAAGGATCCACATCGATATGGATGACTTTTGCATCCGGGGCAAAGGCATCGAGCCGTCCCGTCACCCGATCATCAAAACGGGCGCCAACTGCAATCAGCAGATCGCAATGGGAAACCCCCATATTGGCCTCATAGGTGCCGTGCATACCCAGCATGCCGACAAAATGCTCATCATCATGCGGAACACCGCCAAGCCCCATCAGGGTATTGGTCACCGGCGCATTCAATGCATGCGACAACTCCCTGAGCAGGGACGCACTGCCGGCGGAATTCATGATTCCGCCACCGCTGTATATCATTGGCCGTTTGGCAGCCACCATTAATTTAACCGCTTTCTTGATCTGTCCCGGATGACCGGAAGTAACCGGCTGATAAGAACGCATATTTACTTCTTCCGGCCATTCGAATTCACAAACCTCAATGCTGATATCCTTGGGAATATCAACCAGCACAGGGCCAGGCCGGCCAGTCGTGGCAATATGAAAGGCCTGTCGAATAATCAG
>CAZBEN010000137.1:0-2422 GCA_964490955.1 uncultured Zetaproteobacteria bacterium
AAACATGCTGCCAATAAATGGTACGACAGCAGCGCCTGCAGCAATTCCACCCATGGCGCCAGCAGCAACATAAAGAAAATTGCGGCGCGTTTGATCAGCTTGATCTGCCATAATTATACCTCCTTAATTTTTTTTAATCTAAACTTAATGGCGATAGCTAGCAGCCAGCAGGCAACCAGTCAAACACCATATACACATATCCAAACTATGCGTTTGAAGCCAATTGCCTGATGTCGGCTATTGCCGCAGCATAATCCGGAGCATTATAAACGGCCGAACCAGCCACGATCGCATCAGCACCGGCCCCACCTACCTCGGCTGCTGTGTTCACATTCACACCACCATCGACTTCCAGCCATGCATCACAATCAGCATCATCCAGCATCTTTCGAGCTTCACTGATTTTGTCGCTCACGGCGTGAATATATGACTGGCCGCCATAACCGGGGTTTACACTCATCAACAACACCAGATCGGTGCAGTGTAATACATGCTTGATGGTAGATACAGGTGTAGCCGGATTCAGGCTCACACCGGCCTTTTTACCATACGAACGAATCAGTTGCAGCGTGCGTTCCAGATGAATACAGGCTTCCTGATGCACGGTGATAATATCAGCACCGGCATTGGCGAAGAATTCCACTTGCGTATCCGGATGGTTGACCATCAGATGCACATCAATCGGTTTTTCCGTATAAGAACGGATCGCTTTGCAAATATTATCGCCAATAGTAATCGGCGGAACAAACGAACCATCCATCACATCAAAATGAATCCAGTCAGCTCCAGCTTCATCAACAGCCTTGATTTCTTCGCCCAAACGAGCGAAATCAGCCGACAGTATAGACGGCGCAATCACAACATCTTTTTTCATGGTAGTCCCCACTTTGAATTCAACTTGTTCCAGCCAAATTCAAATTTTTTTGATCATAATCTGAGGTTCGGGTTTATAACGATTTTCTTCTCATTCGTCCAGTGTTGAAAGCCATTGGCTAAGTGCGGAAACTTGCGCCACGGTGAGTGGACCGCCCTTATCGACAGCAAATCCCGGCATATGCTGCGAACCGACACCGTTGGCAATCACAGTCGAAAGCAAAGCCGCATCATTGTGATGCTTTAATGACGGGCCTGAGACACCCTCGCGATCACTGCCATGACACATGGCGCAAACTGCCTGGTAGATCTCCGGGCCTGTCACTTTCCCTTTGGCCGGCTCATAATGACAAGCTGCGCATTTGCCCTGGAAAATACTGCGCGACGTTCCGTCCAAATGCGGATTAGGCTGCACATGCAGGGTCAACCACGCCTTGCTGTGATGCCCTGCATCATCCGTCAACAGTATCCATTTTCTGGCAGCGCCCTGCTTGGCAAAAGTATCGACCACAACCTTGATGCGTGTAAATCCGCCCGGTATCAGTAAACGCTGTTCCGGTTCGGCTACAGTGCAACCACAGGATGCCTCCACCGAAACGATATTGGCCATGCTGTCTCCGGAGTTACGCACCCGGAGAAAACCAATCGCCTCCTCACCTTCCTTCACCGTACCAAGGTCAAGATGATCCGGTTCGAATACCAATACAGAGTCCGATACTGTTTTTGCAGCAGGTGAAATCAATTGTGCTGATTGATCCTGTTTACAGGCTGATACAAGCAGACCCGTAAGAACAACCCACACCAGCCCCGATTGGCTCAATTTCACAGCCATGCTTTCAAACATTCCGGCACACCTTTTTCACCATGCATCATGGCTTGCAACTCAGGCACCTCAGCCTGTAATAATACATCAATGGCTGCCATCACAGCCGGATCCTGCAGGTCTGCGTTTTGCAAACGGCCCAACCATGCATCCAGTTCAAGCATACCCTGACGATTTAAACGGTAACAAAGACGGCGAATGACAATATCTGATTCACACATGATCAATGGAATAAATGAAATCAGGACTTGCGTGCGAGAATTTTACGTTTGATATTATCAATGGCCGCAGTCGGATTCAATTCTTTCGGGCAGGCTTCCATACAATTCATAATCTGATGGCAACGATACAGGCGAAAGGAGTCCTCCAGTTGATCGAGCCGCTCACCCATGGCTTCATCGCGAGAATCAACAATCCAGCGATTGGCCTGCAGCAGTGCTGCCGGACCCAGAAATCGATCGCCGTTCCACCACCAGGATGGGCACGAAGTCGTACAGCAACCGCACAGGATGCACTCGTAGGACCCGTCCAGCTCAGCACGTTGCTCCGGTGATTGTAAGCGCTCGTGCTCCGGCGTTGGCGTTTCTGTTTTCAGCCACGGCTGAATCTGGCGGTACTGGTCAAAGAAATGATCCATATCGACGACCAGATCACGAATCACATGCATCGAGGGCAAGGGGCGCACATGTATCGGCTGTTTCAGACCGGCAACCGGCGTGATACAGG
>CAZBEN010000138.1:0-2364 GCA_964490955.1 uncultured Zetaproteobacteria bacterium
GTTCCGGCCATGAATGAATTGACCACGAATCCGATTCTGCAAGGGACGAGCACGGATCTGCCTTTGTTTGAAGCCATCAAACCGGAGCATGTGTTGCCGGCTCTGGAGCAGACGCTGGATGATGCGCGGAAAACGGTTGCCGGGCTGACCGATCTGCCCGACCCGTCATGGGATACATTGATGATTCCGCTGGAAACACTGGATGAGCGGATATCACGTGTCTGGGGGCCGGTCACACATCTGAATGCTGTTTGCGATTCGGAAGAACTGCGACCGGTTTATCAGCAGGGTGTGTCGAAAATGGCTGAGTGGGGTTCTGAACTTGCTCAGAATGAAGCACTCTATGCGGCCATGAAAAAGGTGCGGGAACGGAATGATTTTACAGATATGAGCTGTGAACGACAGCAAGTGCTGGAGCATGCCCTGCGCGATTTCCGTCTGTCAGGTGCCGGACTGGAAGGGGATAAGAAAGATCGTTTCAAGGCAATCAAGATGCGCATGTCCGAACTTGCCACAGTATTTGAACAGCATGTGCTGGATGCCACACGCAGTTTTGAATTGCATCTGACTGATGATTCCGGACTGGATGGCCTGCCTGATTCGGTGCGTGATGCGGCTCGCCAGCGCGCTGAGGCCGATCACAAACCCGGCTGGCTGTTTACGTTGGATGCACCGTCATATATCCCCTTCATGCAATATGCAGAACGGCGTGATTTACGTGAACAGATGTACACTGCTTTTGTGACCCGTGCATCGTCGGGTGATCTGGATAATACGCCGGTCATTGATGAATTGCTCGGATTGAGGTCCGAGGCGGCCTGCCTGCTTGGTTTTGAACATTATGCTGCTTATTCGCTGGCAACAAAGATGGCGACCAATGTGAATGAAGTGATCTGCTTTATGCGTCAGCTGGTGGATAAGGGCAGAATCATCGCTGAAAAAGAAATAAATGAACTCAGAGCATTTGCTGTATCCGAACTGGATTTGCCTGAACTTGCAGCTTGGGATATGCCGTTTGCCTCGGAAAAACTGCGGCTGAAAACCTATAATATATCGCAGGAAGCATTAAAGCCCTGGTTTCCGGAGAAATGTGTGCTCACCGGCATGTTCAGGCTGGTAGAGAAGCTTTACGGCATTGTTATTAAGGAAAACAAGCATGTGCCAACATGGCATGAAACGGTCAGATTTTTTGATATTTTTGATGGTAATGAGAAAAAAATAGCATCTTTTTATCTTGATCCCTATGCCCGTCCGCACAAACGCGGCGGCGCATGGATGGATGAATGTATTATTCGCTGGAAAAAGCCGGATGGTTCATTGCAACTGCCGGTGGCTTATCTGGTGTGCAATTTCGATGCTCCTGTCGGTAATAAACCGGCTTTGTGGACGCACGATGAAGTCACGACTCTGTTCCACGAATTCGGACATGGCTTGCATCATATGCTGACTCAGGGAACAGAACTGAGCGTATCGGGTATACGCGGCGTACCGTGGGATGCGGTGGAATTGCCCAGCCAGTTTATGGAGAATTTCTGTTGGGAACATGATGTCGTGAACCTGTTCGCCCGCCACTTTGAAAGCGGCGAGGTATTGCCGGATGATTTGTTCGATAAAATGCTGGCGGCTAAAAATTTCCATTCGGCTATGCAGATGTTGCGTCAGATTGAATTTTCCCTGTTCGATATTTTGCTTCACAGCGACTATGAGCCGGACTCGGATGTTACGGTACAGGATGTACTGGACCGGGTACGTGAAGAAGTCGCTGTCGTGACACCGCCGATGTTCAATAAATTTCAGAACAGTTTTTCGCATATCTTCGCCGGTGGTTATGCGGCCGGTTATTATTCCTATAAATGGGCTGAGGTGCTATCGGCTGATGCCTATGCGGCATTTGAGGAAGAGGGCGTGCTCAATGCCGATACAGCGCGGCGGTTGCGTGAGCAAATATTAAGCGTGGGTGGCAGTAAGGATATTATGGATGCCTTCATTGCCTTCAGAGGGCGCAAACCTGTTGTAGATGCACTGCTGCGACATACCGGACTGTTAACATGAAACAAACAACGCGGTTGCACGGAACTTTTGCACGCCATGTTACTGTTTCATGGCATGGGGTGCAAAAGTTCCATGCGCGTTAGGGAAACTCTGAGGAGATTATATTATGGATAACGTCACGATTACCGATATCAAAATGCCTTTCCTTTCCATGGTTGTTTTCATGGTTAAACTGGCTGTTGCATCGATCCCGGCATTTATCATTCTGTCTGTGATCGGATCAATCACGTTTGCTTTGCTGGGTGTAACGATAAGCTCGATTAGCGGCTATTTTGCACCACAGCAATTTTAAGCCCGGGTAATGCGCACTAG
>CAZBEN010000139.1:0-2341 GCA_964490955.1 uncultured Zetaproteobacteria bacterium
TCTGCACCAGTGCCCGGGCATTGCCGGGATTGGTTTCCAGATGCATTAAACGCGAAGCATGGGCATAGAGAACGGGATCTTCTTTCACAGCTTCGAAAGAGGGTAAACGGATTACTGTCCTGGCCCGGCTCAGTTTCAGGTGTGAGACCGGTACCCGTATTCCTTCGGTTTGATTGGATACACTTCCTTTTGTGCAGGTCGCATCACCGGATGAACTTTCCATTGCATACGGGTCAGGGTGGTCAATCAGTGCTCCCGGGATATCAATTTCAGTCGAATCCACTTCCGACCAGCCTGGCGGAATTTCCCGCTGCATAAAAGCTGTGCCGCGAATATCAGTGATTGTCTTGATGGACTCGCCGTTGGCCAGTCGGTGCGCAATCTCGGTGATCTGACGTTCGGCGTTGCCAAACACCAGCATATCGGCCTTGGAATCCGGTAATACGGATCGCCGTACAGCATCCGACCAGTAATCGTAATGCGCGATACGACGCAAGCTTGCTTCGATGCTACCGATAATAACAGGAACACCTTTGAACGCTTCGCGACAACGTTGGGCATACACGGTCACAGCCCGATCGGGTCGTTTGCCAGCCAGACCATCCGGTGTATAGGCATCATTAGATCGAATGCGACGTTCAGATGTGTAGTGGTTTACCATCGAATCCATATTGCCGGAGGTAACGCCAAAAAATAGATTCGGCTTGCCGAGCGCGCGAAAATCAGCTACCGATTTCCAGTTGGGTTGTGAGATGATACCGACACGAAATCCCTGTGTTTCCAGTGTCCGGCCAATCACCGCCATACCAAAACTTGGATGATCCACATAGGCGTCACCAGTAACGATAATAATATCGCAACTATCCCATCCGAGCTTATCCAGTTCGGCTTTATTCATTGGCAGTTGAGAGGCAATGGATAGCTCAGGCCGATATTTAGGCCAGCTTAAAATCGATCGGGCATTGTGCGGGTAGTGGGTTGCCATTTGCGCACCCTAACAGCAATCTGAATGGATGCTTGGGTAGTGCTTTTTTCTTAACTAGTTGACAATCTACTAAAGATGTATTTATTGTTTGCCTTTACATAAGATGTACTATTAATAAACGTTATGTCTCCTATGGAGAAGAAATTCATGAGAGTGGACACCACAAACAGGAGTAAAGCATGAAACAATTGTTGATGTTGCCTGTACTAGTTATTTTCAACATATTGCTACCTGTTATGGCAGCAGCAGATGGTACTGCTATCCTGCAAGAACGTTGTGCCTCTTGTCATAACCTGAAAGGACCGGCATCGGCTACACTGACTGCTGTGTGGCAGCGCAAGGGGCCGGACTTGTTTTATGCCGGTAATAAATATCGCAGTGACTGGGTTGAGGCATGGTTGCAAAACCCGAAACGGATTCGTCCGGCCGGGATGTTTTATATAGATCACATCAAGCCGGGACCAAAGCGGGATTTGGTTGATACATCTACACTGAAAGGGCACGTGAAACTGAATGCTGCTGATGCAAAAGCTGTGGCAGAGGCGCTGGCTGATTTGAAAGCTAACAGTGCTTTGATTAAGGCAGAAAAGCATGATGCCGGTATAGCTCCCGGCCCTTTGGGTGAGATGATGTTTGATAAAATATACGGTTGTATGGCCTGTCACCAGATTGAACCGGGTTATGGCGGTATCAGTGGCTCTGAAATTTATACAGCGGGTAAACGGTTAACGCCAGAGTTCATGCTTAGTTATATTCGCAGTCCGCAGGCATGGGATCCAAAAATATGGATGCCGAATAAACATGTTCCCGATGACAATATGCAAAAGCTGGTCAATTATATACTTGATTTGTCGAAGGAGAACTTTGATGAATAGATATATCTTTAATACCCTTATGGCAGCTCTTCTTTTGTTTCCGGCCATTTCCCAGGCCGAAACATCTGCTGATAATTACAAGACTTATTGTATGCAGTGCCATGGCATGGAAGGAAATGGCATGGGAGCAAATATTCAAGACATGTCTGTACAGCCTCGCGACCATACCGATGCAAAATCGATGGGTGGCCGTTCTGATGCCGAGCTGTTCAAGGTGATCAAGGAAGGTGGCCTGGCCATCAACAAGTCTTCTCTGATGCCACCATGGGATGGAACATTTACCGATGATGAGATCCATGATCTTGTCAAACATCTTCGCAAGCTGTGCAAATGCAAGCATGCAGGTTAGTGATACTTTGAAGGAAGTATAGCTAAGGAAGCGCTGAATAAATTAGCGCTTCCATACGGCCCTCAGAAGGGCCTTTTATACAAAAGAGGAGGTAGCAATGAAGCTATTTAGAACAGGAGTGCTTTCATGCGC
>CAZBEN010000140.1:0-2334 GCA_964490955.1 uncultured Zetaproteobacteria bacterium
AGAATATGTCGTGCTGATGCCGTTGCTCTTTTTTCGATCATCCGCCAGCCAGGCGGGCTTTGTATCCGTTCTTTTCCAGCAATACCATCAGCTTTTCCCGATGATCTCCCTGAATCTCCAGCGCCCCGTCTTTAATCGCTCCGCCAGTACCCAACTGACTTTTCAGCTTTTTTAATAACTGTTTCAGTGACAGATCATCCAGGGAGATACCCTCAATGATCGATACGGTTTTGCCCCCCCGGCCCCTGGATTCACGGCGGATACGTATGCCCTGCTTGTTTGGGTTCCGGATAACAGATGAGGCCGCAGCCTGCTTGCGTTTTTTCTTTCCCGCAGCACCATGCTTCTGCATCGGCTTATCCAGCGAACCATGCTCCGTGCTGTATACCAGCCTGCGATTGTCACCCATCTACTACTCCCTGAGGAAGCGCTGATTCACTCAGTACTTCTGTAAGCGAAGGTAAAACGACGTTTTCACCTGAGCGGGCTGATTGTTGCCAGGAGGGCAATAAATCGGCATCTCCCTAATAAGCCAATACCACTCTTTTTACGCGAGCTGTGCAACTGTGCAGGAGCCGCGCCGCGCCCTTTCCGGCTTTAGGAGATAGTGTATATTTTTCAACGTTTTTTATAAATACTGATGCCGGAGAAAAGACCACACTTGAATGCAGGTTGCTGGTGATGATTCGCTTGGGCATCATTCGCGGGATATCATTTAATATTTTTTTGCCGGGGGCAATATGTCTGCAAAGCAGAAAAAGGATGCTGGCATCACACATGATGGCATCTTTTTTGCACAGGAACAGCTGCATGAAATGCATGATAAAATGCTGTTTATTCGCCGATTTGAAGAGAAAGCAGGCCAGATGTACGGTCTGAAAAAGATCGGCGGATTTTGCCATTTATGTAATGGGCAGGAAGCGGTTTGTGTAGGCATGCAACATGCAGCCGAAGCTACAGATTATATGATGACCAGTTATCGTGACCATGGGCATATTCTGGCGCGTGGCTCCGACCCGACTGCTGTGATGGCCGAACTGCTGGGGCGTGCCGGCGGTGTCGTTAAAGGCAAGGGTGGCTCAATGCACATGTTCGATGCCGACAAAAACTTTGCCGGCGGTAACGGCATTGTAGGCGAACAGGTACCAATCGGTCTCGGATTCGGTTTCTCCAGCTGGTACAAGGAAGACGGGCGCGTCACGATCTGTATTATGGGTGACGGCGGCATCAATCAGGGTGCCGTGTATGAGTCGTTTAATATGGCGGCGCTATGGAAACTGCCGATTGTATTCATGGTCGAAAACAATCAGTACGCCATGGGCACTTCTCTCGACAGGGCTTCGGCAGAAACACAGTTATTCAAGCGCGGTATCTCATTCAAGATTCCCGGCATGAAAATCGACGGCATGGATGTGCTGGAATTTGAAAAGAAAATGTCCGAAGCCATCGAACATGCCCGCTCCGGCAAGGGCCCGATTCTGGTTGAGGCGATGACCTACCGTTACCGCGGTCATTCGATGTCCGACCCCGCGACTTACCGTACCCGTGAAGAAGTGGATGAGTGGCGAACCGGACGTGATCCGATTGCCCGTTTGCAGGCACAGATGATCAAAGCGGGCCTGGCCACTGAAGAATCCTTCAAGCAGAAAGATCGCGATATCAAGAAAGAAGTTGCTGCCATTGCCAAAGCGGCCGAAGCGCAGCCGGAACCGGATGCTGCTGCATTGTGGACAGATATTTATACCGACCCGATTGAAAGCGCATACCCTTATCCGGGCAAGGTGGGCTGAAGATGAGCAAGATTACCTACCGTGAAGCACTGAATCAGGCCATGGCAGAAGAAATGGCCCGGGACAAGCATGTATTCCTGATGGGCGAAGAAGTGGCCGAATACAACGGCGCTTATAAAGTATCGCAGGGATTGCTGGATAAATTCGGCCCGAAACGTGTCATCGACACACCGATTACCGAGCTGGGTTTTGCCGGTCTCGGCGTGGGTGCCGCCATGACAGGCCTGCGTCCGGTCATCGAATTCATGACCTGGAACTTTGCCATGCTGGCGCTGGACCAGATCGTCAATGCTGCAGCCAAGATGAAATATATGTCCGGCGGCCAGTATTCCGTACCGATGGTGTTCCGTGGTGCCGGTGGATCCGCTGCGCGTGTGGGTGCGCAGCATTCGCAGAGTCTGGAAAACTGGATGGCCAATGTACCTGGTCTGAAAGTGGTCATGCCATCGAACCCCGCTGATGCCAAAGGTTTGTTGAAGGCTTCTATTCGTGATAATGATACCGTGGTTTTTATCGAAAACGAGATCAATTACGGTGATGTCGG
>CAZBEN010000141.1:0-2291 GCA_964490955.1 uncultured Zetaproteobacteria bacterium
CACAACCTGCCCGCTAACGCGTCTGCATGGGTTGGTTTACGTTAAACAATAATTCATGGAATAATCATGCCTGATTATTCCAGTCGGTGACATTGGGGATTCATATGAATCATGTTAAACAGGGTATGGCAACAGTGCTATCTGTTGCGTTTGCATCAACGCAGCGCCAAACTTGGTGGTTAACATGAACAAACAACGCTCATGGACAGGTTTCTAACTCGAGGTGTTATGGTAGCCAGCAATTGCATACAGGATGTCTCTTTCCCTGACTGCGAAAGTAGTCATGTGGGCAAACTATGTCTGCAGATGAACTGCAATAGCGATTGCATCCATGTCTTGCGCTCTATGGTTGCCGTGATGACAGCTCGGGCTGGTATGGCTGAATTGCAAAGCAATCGGGTTGCGATTGCCGTAGATGAATTGTTCGCCAACATTGCCGCTCACGCCTATAACGGCAAGCCGGGCAGAGTGGAATTTGAAGCCTGCATAGGTAACAGTGGGGAAGGTTGTCAGCAGCTGAATTTTAATTTCAGGGATTATGCATCGGCAGGGTGGAACGGAAATATCGAAGAGGTTACGACCGCTGGCACAGAAATTCATGATTCTCTGTGTCCCGGCGGGCTGGGACTGAGGCTCATCCGTTCAGTAGCCGATCGATGTGAACATGAAGTGCGCGCAGACGGCAACCATTGGCGGTTGATATTTAATATCAGTGATAGGGAACGGGTGAAAGGTGGATAAGAAAATGGATACAAGTCTTAAGTTCGAGCGAGTGGACAAGGACAATAACCATGTTCTGTTGCGGGTGTATGGCGATGTGACTATCCATACATCACCGCGCTTGCGGGAACAGTTAAAGCCTTTACTCAATGCCAGTACCCGGGAAATTCGCGTTGCATTGGATCATGTCGATTTCATGGATTCATCGGGCATCGCCACGCTGGTGGAGGGCTTGCAATGGGCACGTCTGACCGGAGGGCAATTCATCCTCTCCGGCCTGAGTGAAAACGTGCGTGATGTGTTTGAATTGGCCAAGCTGGATACTGTATTTGAGATTGAGGGTGGTTCTGCATGAGTTATTCCGATCTGCGTGCATTTATCGCCGATCTGGAATGCAGGGGATTATTAAAACGCATCAAGGCTGAAATCAGCAGTGAACTGGAAATCACTGAGATTTCAGACCGGGTGCTGCGTGCTGGCGGACCTGCCCTGTTGTTCGAAAATATCAAAGACTCTGATTTGCCTGTATTAACCAATCTGTTTGGCACCGCCGAACGTATTGCGCTGGGTATGGGCCGAGAGTCTGCCGATGAGCTGCGTGGTATTGGTGAGTTACTGGCTTATCTGAAAGAGCCCGAGCCACCCAAGGGGTTCAAGGATGCCTGGGATAAGTTTCCAGTGTTGAAAAAAGTGATACATATGCAGCCAAAACGTGTCAAAAAAGCAGCCTGGCAGGAGCTTGTGTTCACAGGCGATGATGTGGATCTGGATCGATTGCCTATTCAGACCTGTTGGCCGGATGATGTCGCCCCGCTACTGACCTGGGGCTTGGTGGTGACGCGCGGTCCCAACAAGGATCGACAGAATATCGGTATTTACAGGCAACAGAAAATCGCTAAAAACAAGCTGATTATGCGCTGGCTCAAACATCGTGGAGGGGCTCAGGATCACCAGGAAGCAAAGAAGGCCGGTGCTGAATCGTTCCCTTGCGCGGTCGTGATTGGCGCTGACCCGGCGACGATTCTTGCCGCCGTGACCCCGATTCCGGATACACTTTCAGAATATCAGTTTGCCGGGCTGCTGCGAGGCAAAAAAACGGTCTTGTGCGACTGCCTGTCGGTGCCATTGCAGGTGCCGGCATCCGCTGAGATTGTGCTCGAAGGACATGTGTCGTTGAATGAATATGCCGAAGAAGGACCATTTGGCGATCACACCGGCTATTATAATGAAACGGAAATGTTTCCCGTATTTACGGTGGAAACGATGAGCATGCGCAGTGATGCGATGTACCATTCCACCCATACCGGCAAGCCGCCGGATGAGCCGGCTGTGCTGGGGCTGGCATTCAATGAGGTGTTTGTACCAATTCTGCAAAAACAGTTTCCGGAAATTATTGATTTTTACCTGCCGATGGAAGGATGCTCTTATCGCGTTGCCGTGGTTTCCATCCGCAAGGGTTATGCCGGCCATGCCAAGCGGGTGATGTTCGGCATCTGGTCGTATCTACGGCAATTCATGTACACCAAATTTATTATTGTTGTCGATGAAGATATTGATTGCAGGGACTGGAA
>CAZBEN010000142.1:0-2267 GCA_964490955.1 uncultured Zetaproteobacteria bacterium
TGGCTGGCTGCAGGTCTGGGTAGTGGCTGGCTGCCCAAGGTACCGGGGACGTGGGGCTCTCTGGCTTCGTTATTACCGGCCTGGTTCATTCTCGACTGGTTTCATACAACCGGCCTGTTGGTAGCCAGTATCATTGTTCTGCTCATTGGCTGCCGGGTATGTGCTGTGATATTGCCAACCATGGTAGAGAAAGATCCGGGCTGGATTGTGATTGATGAATGGGCCGGGCAGTGGCTCTGTCTTGCGTTGATTACCTTTGTCATTGGTGGCGGGTGGCTGGCATTTGTGATCGCATTTGTCGCATTCCGCCTGTTTGATATTTTCAAACCATGGCCTGTATCATTATCCGAAACAGCAGGGCCGCCCTGGTGGTCTATTATGGCTGATGACATGGTTGCCGGTCTGATGGGGGCCGCGGTAGTGATCGCCGGTGCCCTGATTGCAGGCATGTGAGGATGTTGTTGGGCAGGTTGTATCCCTAATGAAACGAGCACAGTGGTTTATCTCTGAACAAGGATTCAACAGTCTGATGGTTGCCGGCATTTCCACTGGCTGGTTAAAAGCATGGCTGTTTTCTGCCGGGGCAGGGGATGTCTCCATACATTTGCTTGAGTCAGGCGGCTGGCATGATTGTCAGGCCGATTTCCAACTGTTTTTTGCCACCGATAATGAATTGCTAACTGTGATGCAGCAGCATGGTTATAGCGATATGCCGAAAGAGAACCGTTTCAGGCTGGAGAATCCGGAACGCGGTTGTTTCCACTATATGTTCAATGGCAAACATATCGTACTGCTGTCTGTGGGCGATATTGTTTTTCAGCGCGAGCACTGGCTTTCGCTGTTAAGTGTAGGAAAACCACTCTTGCCCCTGTATGTACGAGCAGATGACAGCATGCCTGTTTCTCTGGAACCCGGTGTGAGCGCCGGTCTTTCAAAACCTGTAGACGGGCGTGTTTTAAATGCAGAGGGATTGCTGATAGAGGAACAGGTTATCGCAGCCTTGAGCGAGCAAAAGCTCTCAATACGTACAGCGGAATCATGCACGGCTGGAGGAATTACAGCTCGATTGTGTCGGGTGCCGGGCGCATCCGGGGTGGTGGACAGGGCCTGGGTAACATATAGCAACCGCGCCAAGCAGGAGGAGGTCGGGGTTGCGGTAGATTTATTGCAACAATATGGCGCAGTCAGTGAAGAAGTTGTACGGGCCATGGCAGAAGGTGGTGCTGATGCTTTCCATGTTTGCATTGCCGTCAGCGGCATTGCCGGCCCCGATGGCGGTTCGGATGAAAAACCGGTTGGAACGGTGTGGATTGCTGTTGCTTGTGCGGGACATACCACTGTAAGCCGGTGTCTGCATTTGAAAGGCGCACGCCACGAGATTCAGTCGCGGACGGTAATAGCGGCGTTGTCCCTGTTACTCACGGAAATGGAAAAGTTTCATCGGTAATTGTTTTCTGTCTGTTTTAACTGCGTCAGTTAATTATGATAACAGCTTCAGGGCATCCGGAAGATCGGCAATGGAGGGCAACACGAGGTCGGCCTTGATGCCGGTGGCTCTGACAAAATCCTCCCTGTATTTGCCGGTCTGAACCAGTGCTGTTTTCAACCCAGCATCTTTAGCGCCGCCGATATCCGATTCGATATCATCGCCGATCATCAGGGCGGATTCCGGCGCTACATGCAATGCACTGCAGACCCCGTGAAAGAAATCCTGCGAGGGTTTGCCCAGAATGGTTGCTTCGGTGCCGGTGGCATACTCGATCGCTGCGACAAACGGGCCGATATCCAGATGCAGACCGTCCGGCTTTTGCCAGAAACGGTTTTTATGCAGTGCCAGCACTGTGGCCCCATCCATGACGGCATTGAATATCGCGTGCAACAGATCGGGCGTATAACCCTCACCACCCAGATCGCCCATGACGATATAATCCGGGTTACTATCCGTTGTCCGGATGCCCTGAAAATCTTCCAATAATGAATCGCGCACATAGAGTTTTGCACAACCATCCCCGATGGCCTGTTTGGCCAGTGCAGCAGGCGTATAAATGTCAGATGCATGGATCGGGATACCGAACCCTGCGAGTTTTCTGGCAACGGCAGCCTTTGGTTGCGTTGTCGTATTGGTCAGCCCCGCAATTGGCAGGCCTGAATTATGAATGTGGCATACGCTTTCAATCGCACCGGGGATCATATGATTCCCGACATATAATACGCCATCCAGATCGAACAGTACGGCCTTGATAGCAGTCTCTTTTTTTCTGTTCATA
>CAZBEN010000143.1:0-2247 GCA_964490955.1 uncultured Zetaproteobacteria bacterium
CGTACCAGCCGTTTTGTTGTAGCTGAAAACAATTTATCCGTATAAAAACTGCCGGCAATGCGTTTATTGGCTTCGGCCAGGGTCGGGTACGGGGCAATCATGGAAGCCATCGCACCAATTTTCAGTTTCTGGCTGATGGCCAGAATCCAGGGCTGAATCAGCTCGCCGGCATGAATACCGACAATGCTGGCTCCCAGAATCACACCTTTCGAAGTGGTGATGACCTTGATCATGCCTTCCGTACGTTTTTCAGCCTGAGCCCGGTCATTTTCCTCAAACTGCCAGCGCAACACCCGAATCTCACGCCCGGCCTGTCGGGCATCGGCTTCACCCATGCCCACATGCGCCAGTTCCGGATCGGTATAAGTCACCCACGGTACCGCTGAGTAATTCACTTTTGCCGGCAATTTGAATAACATATTCCTGATCACAATGCCGGCCTGATAAGCGGCCATATGGGTAAATTGATACGGGCCTGCTACATCGCCAATGGCAAATATTTTTTTATTGCTGGTTCGCAGTCGCGCATCTACATCCACGCCCCGAGGACTATAGCTCACGCCAGCTGCTTCCAGATTCAAACCATCCACATTCGCACGCCGGCCCGTGGCAATGAGCAGGTGCGAACCGATGGCGCACTGTTTGCCCATATCCGATTCGCATCTGGCTGCAATTTGACCATTGGCTGTTTTTTCCAGTTTCAGATTGCGCCCGCCTTCAACGAGATTAATGCCCTCATCCTGTAAGCGCCGGATCACAATCTTCGTTAATTCCGGATCATCTTTAACAAGCAACCGGGCCATTTCCATCACCGTGACTTCTGCACCGAGCCTGCGATGCGCCTGCGCCAGTTCCATACCAATCGGGCCGCCGCCGATTACAATCAGATGGGTGACCTGTTCAGTATTATTAAAAATATTCTCATTGGTGAAATAATCGACCTGATCCAGCCCTTCAATCGGCGGTACAAATGCCGAAGATCCAGTAGCCAGTACAAAATATTTTGCCCGAATCTGTTGATCCCCGGCTTTTAACGTGTGCTCATCAATAAACTCACCGGCAGCGCGAATGACTGTCACACCCAGTTTCTCAAAACGTTCCTGTGAATCATTCGGTGCAATGGCAGCAATCACCCCGTGCACATGATCGTGTACGCTCTGCCAGTCTACCTGCGGCTGCTGTGAAACCACGCCAAATTGAGTTGCCTCCCGCATCGACTGGGCAACATGCCCTGCTGCCAGTATGGACTTGGATGGTACGCAGCCGGTATTCAGGCAGTCACCACCCATATCGGATTTTTCCACCAAGGCCACTTTTGCGCCCATTTGCGCAGCTCCGGCGGCCACACTCAGTCCTCCGGAACCGGCACCAATCACACACACATCGACTTTAATCATGAGTTACTCCCGCCCCGTTTGTTCCGCATTACCTGAAAACCGCTTATAGATCACCGGAATCAGCGCCAGCAGTGCCAACCCGGCAAGAGCTGCCATAATCTCCGGTGTCATCACACCCGCCAGCGATATATCACCACCCTGCTCCAGGACACTGCCAAGCCCCGAACCGGTCAACGCGAATACAAAGGTGGCCGGCATGATGCCGAAAAAGGTAGCGATCACATAAACACGCAAAGAAACGCCAAGGAATGCAGGCGCCAGATTGACCAGGAAAAAGGGGAATATCGGCACCAATCTCAAAACAAACATATAGCTCAACGCATTTTCGGAAAAACCTGCCTGCATCTTTTTCACAGCGCCGCCAGCTTTAGCCATCAGAAAATCACCCAGCGATGTCTTGGCAATCAGAAACAGCGTCGATGCACCGATGGTCGCACCGATCACTGCATACAAAGCACCAACTGTAGCTCCAAACAGCAAGCCACCGGACAACGTCATCATCAAGCCACCCGGCAGAGAGAAAGCAACAACCGCAATGTAGAGCAATATATAAAGCAGAGGTGCCAGAATGACGTGTGCATCCACCCATGCAGACAACCACGCTTTATGCTCAGCCAGGGCATCAAAACCCAGAAAACGGCCAAGATCAAAGATATAGAAAAGTACCAGAATCAGCACCAGCACCAGCAGAGGTATCAATCGTTTAAACATATGCATCCTTGGTTTGTTGATCATCATATTTGTTCAACATTCGTTATTCAACAATCAGTACATAATCAGGTGTCGGGTTCAAAGGGCATGAATAGCGGTATTCACCCGGTTCAAGTGAAATGGTGTAATCATGCACATC
>CAZBEN010000144.1:0-2243 GCA_964490955.1 uncultured Zetaproteobacteria bacterium
AATTTTGTGAACTGCCTGTCTGTCAGCAAATGCAAATCGATGAGAGCATGCAATTGTTCAGCTGCCTGGATGCGGCAACGTATGAAGCAGGTGCTGTTATTTACGAAGCCGGTAGCGCGACTGACAGAACCATGCGTCTGATAATAACTGGAAGCGCCACTGCTTCCACGCCATCGTTCGGCAATTATATCCGTCTGAGTTCAGGCGATGTGTTCGGTTTGTTTTCATTTCTGGATGAAGAACGCCCGCATTCGGCTACCGTCAGGGCGGGTAGCGATCTGACCTTGCTGTGCATGAATCGTGACTACTTCAACCTGATTAGCGTCGAAGACACAGTACTGGGTAATCTGGTATTGCGTTTTATATTCAGGTTGCTGTCGCGCATGGCCTTGAAACAGGAAAATGAATATGCCGCCATCCATCACTATGTCACCGGCAGGCACAGCTGATGCTTGAGGTAAATCATGGAAGCTTTCAGTATCGAGGCCTGATGACTCACTCACCCGATCAAAGCCATGCCGATATTCTCATTGTTGAAGATGAAGCCCCTATTGCTCGCTTAATGGAATTGCAACTGCGCAGTGCCGGATTTTCGACATATATTTGCAGCGATGGAGATTCGGCTCTGGAGGCTTTGCGCGATGCCGACTGGCGACTGGTGGTGCTTGATCGTATGTTGCCCGGTGCCAGCGGCATGAAAATTTTGCGTTGGATCAAAGCCTCCGCATGCAAAGGGCATACGCCGGTATTGATGGTGACTGCCTTGAGCATGCCCACCGAACGGGTACATGGACTCAACGAAGGCGCAGATGATTATCTTTCCAAACCCTTCGAGCCGGATGAACTTGTGGCTCGCGCCAAAGCATTGCTGCGCCGCAGTCGGGTGATAGAGCAGGGCGTATCGGCTAAGAACAGAATCCAGCTGGATCCTGATGTGCCGGTCGTATTCGAGGGTGAAAAGCGAATTGAAGTACGGCCTCTGGAATACAAACTATTGAAGATTCTCATGGATAAACCGGGCAAGACAAGAAACAGAGACTACCTGCTCGATCACGTTTGGGGTCATGATGTTTATGTTGAACCCCGTACCGTGGATGTGACTATCAAACGGCTACGCAAGGCCTTGAAGAAAATTGGTCGTAAGGACTGCATCGAAACTGTACGCAGCATGGGCTATCGTTTTGTGACACCTGTCGAATGAATGGTTTTGGGCTACTGCTGGCGGGTATTGTTGCGGTCGTTTGTTCTTTTGCCACGGTTCATCTGCGCAGACGGTTATCAGGCTATCAGACCAAAATCATGCGGCTGAAAGAAGAAATAGACTTATTACAACAGCAGCTGGATAGCAATGATCGTCTCGATTTTCTTTTGGCTGAAGTTAATGAAGCAGTACTGCGGATCAATGCTGGTGGTAACATGGTTATTGCGGCCAATCCATGTGCCTGTGACATCTTTGGCATGGGAAACTCAGCCTTACCTCAACCCATGTTACAGCTCTACCGTGATGCTGACTGGAATGAATTACTTGTGGGGGCCATCGTCGCATTGCCGGAGAAAACAAAACTCCCGAAAATTAAATTGTCTGGCTTGGTGCTGGAGCCAAGGTTGGCACGACTGGAGAATGGGGAAGCATTATTACTCTGTCTGGATGTCACGGCACGCCACAAACTGGAACAGCAGCGGCGAACTTTTTTGTCGAATTTGATGCACGATCTGAAAACACCGCTGACATCACTTCTCGGATACGCCCGTAGCATGGAAAGCTTTGGTGACCAGGCCGATTTCAGAAAGGAGGCAGCAGCGGTGATTGCCAATGAAGCCAAACATGTTAATCATTTGCTTGATGTGCTGCTTACGCTGGACCAGATCGAATTCGAGAAAAAAGACAGGGGCGCATGTTGTGATGGTTTGGATGTTATCAGACGCTCCTGCGACATGCTTGCGTCACAATGCAAAGAAAAGCATGTCTCATTGATAATTGATCATGGAAAAGAAGAGCTACTGATTGCAGCTGCTTTTGATGATGTGGACAGAATAGCCACCAACCTGTTGGTGAATGCTGTCAACCATTCACCTGACGAGGGCCGTATCGACGTACGCCTGATTCGACTGGATGACCGTTGCAAGGTGACGATTGAAGATGAAGGCCCCGGTATTGCGGAAAAGCATTTGCCCCGGGTGACCGAACGTTTTTATCGGGTGGATAAATCCCGTAACAGACAGATGAAAAGCCATGGTCTGGG
>CAZBEN010000145.1:0-2199 GCA_964490955.1 uncultured Zetaproteobacteria bacterium
ATCAACGATTTTAGAATCACGCGCAACCCGGCTGTTCCAACAGCATCACTCCTGATCATTTCGTGTCCTTAAAACTGTTTTCGACTGTAACTGAACAACCGATTCTCGACAACGATTCTTATACAAAGGTCGTATCGGTTTTACAAAATTTATGCATGACGTACCATATCGAACCTATGACTATCCCTGTTGCCATTCTTGGCGCGACCGGTTACACCGGCGCAGAACTGATTCGCCTGATTGAAACGCATCCTGAATTCGAGGTAGCGCATCTGGGTGCCCATTCCCAGGCCGGCAAACGGGCCGGTGAGGTATTGCCCGGTTGTGCCGGTTCGGTCGCGAACATGACGCTGGCCGCGGCCGATACCGTATTACCGGATGCAGTAGCGCTGGTGTTTACTGCACTGCCCCATGGCGCCGCTGCAAACAGCGTTTTTGCAGCACTTGAAGCGGGTAAAAAGGTGGTCGATCTTTCAGCTGACTTTCGGCATAAAAGCCATGATATTTATAAATCCGCCTATGGCACGGATCATCCGCATACCGAACTGTTTGATAAAGCAGTATACGGCCTGTGTGAATTTGCCCGTTCCGATATCAGAGATAGCAGTCTGGTTGCCAACCCCGGCTGTTATCCGACCTCCACATTACTACCGCTGGTACCGTTGCTGAAAGCAGGACTGATTGACACCTCAGGCATTATTGTCGATTCCAAATCCGGCGCATCCGGCGCCGGCCGGAGTGCCAAAACCGACCTGCTCTATTGCGAACTCAATGATTCTGTCAAAGCCTATGGACTACCGAGGCACCGGCATGCCTGGGAGATGGAGGAATGGGCCCTTGGTTTTGCCGGACAGGAAATTCAGCTGCGGTTCGTGCCGCATATCCTGCCCATGAGCCGGGGTATGCTGACCACGCTTCATTTGAGTGGCAGTGCAACCAACAACTGGCATGGCATTTTGCATAAAACATTTGCAGATGAACCGTTTGTGCGGGTACTGCCGCAAGGCACACTGCCATCAACGTCAGGCGTATCCGGCAGCAACCGGTGCGATATCGGTATTGCTGTGCTGGGTGCTCATGAGGCCGTTATTGTCAGTTGCATCGACAATCTGCTCAAAGGTGCATCAGGGCAGGCTGTCCAGAATGCCAACCTGATGTTTGGGCTGGATGAAGCAGCCGGTCTGGCTATTCATGCGCTCTGGCCCTGATTCATGCATCCGCGGTTTAGAATTCTGAACAAGACCGGAGTTCTGAGAAAGATTAAAATTCTGAACAGGCCATTGCAAATCATCATTCATAACAACCCGGATCAAGGACAGCGAACCATCACGCTACGTGTTTATGTCGTGATTGTTCTGTTCGCCTCACTGTTGATTAGCGCCGGCATGATCGGTCACGCCTTTTTTCCGTCAACGCAACGAATCGCATTAGACCAACAAATAACACAGTTACAACAAAAACAGGATGAACTGACTGGAAAACTGGCTAAAACTGAAGCCATGCTGTCACTGGGGAAGGGGCAGATTGACGGTTTGAAGCAGGAGATGTCCTTGCTGGGTTCCGAGAACAGCATCATGAAAAAGCGGCTGGCTATGTTCGAAGATGTACTGGCGGCCAGAAAAGTCAGTGGCATTCATTTCCTGAGACCCATGGCCACATGGCAGGATAACCATACTATTGCTTATCAATTGATTCTGGTGAAGGGTGAAAATTACCCCCGCTGGATCAAAGGCCAGCTCTCTTTCAGCGTCACAGATACAGATGGTCATGTCATCATGCTCAACTCTAAAAAAGGCAAAACCAGCCACAAGATTGAAATGAAAACACATTCATTTGTGGAAGGAACGCTGGCATGGGTACAAACATGGCGACCGGATACATTGACCATCACGCTGATCGATCACCTTGGCCGGAAAAAAGGAACGATTGAAATTCCGATTTTCAGCTCATCTTCACAACCACCCCACAACCTACCCTTGTCCAACAAGCAAACCCCGGAGTCCTCACCATGATCAAACATTACCTGCACTGGAACCCGGAAATTGCAGCATCGGCTTTTATCGCTGAATCGGCTGATGTGATTGGCCGTGTAACCATCGGCGGCGATGCCAGCATCTGGTATCAGAGTGTACTGCGCGGCGATGTTCACGATATTGTCGTGGGTGAACGCTCCAATATTCAGGATCACTGCCTGCTGCA
>CAZBEN010000146.1:0-2169 GCA_964490955.1 uncultured Zetaproteobacteria bacterium
TTGCGTGCCGTCTCCTCCGAAATATTGGTCTGGCGGGTAATTTCACGACCCAGAAATGGTTCATGTTCACGCTCGCCATAGACCATGGTACCCAGTTCGTCAGACATGCCCCATTGGGTTACCATATTGCGTGCCATTTGCGTAGCGCGTTCGAAATCATTCGATGCGCCGGTAGTCATTTGATCCAGCACCAGTTCCTCGCCGAGTCTGCCGCCCATCATGATGGCAATCTGATCCAGCAGATATGCCTTATCGTGATTGAATTTATCCTCTTCCGGCATTTGCATGGTAATGCCTAGCGCCTGACCACGCGGAATAATGCTCACTTTATGCACCGGATCGGCGGTTTTCAGATGCTTGGCCACCAGTGTATGCCCGGCTTCATGGTAGGCCGTCGTTTTCTTCTGTTCATCCGAGATAATCATGGAGCGCCGTTCGGTGCCCATCATCACTTTGTCCTTGGCTGTCTCGAAATCAGCACGCGTGACTTTATCACGGTCATAGCGAGCTGCGTTCAACGCAGCTTCATTGACCAGGTTGGCCAGATCTGCGCCTGAAAAACCCGGCGTGCCGCGCGCCAGCTCCTTGGCATTCACATCACTCGACAACGGCACCTTGCGCATATGTACTTTCAAAATCTGTTCGCGACCCAGCAGATCAGGACGTGGCACTACCACCTGTCGATCAAAGCGGCCGGGGCGCAACAGAGCCGGGTCAAGAACATCAGGACGATTGGTCGCCGCCACCAGAATGACGCCTTCATTGGATTCGAAACCATCCATTTCCACCAGCATCTGATTCAGTGTCTGCTCACGCTCATCATTACCGCCACCGATACCGGCACCACGGTGACGCCCCATAGCATCAATTTCATCTACGAAGATAATGCATGGCGCATGTTTTTTGGCCTGTTCGAACATGTCTCGCACACGTGATGCACCGACACCAACGAACATCTCAACAAAATCGGAACCGGAAATAGAGAAAAAGGGCACGTCCGCTTCGCCGGCAATAGCGCGGGCCAACAAGGTTTTCCCCGTGCCGGGGGGGCCGACGAGCAACATTCCTTTGGGAATTTTCCCTCCAAGCCGGGTAAATTTGGAAGGGTCTCGCAGAAACTCAATCACTTCAGTAACTTCCTGCTTGGCTTCATCACATCCAGCCACATCTTCAAAGGTGGCGCGCGCAGTATCCTGATTGAGCAATTTTGCCTTGCTCTTGCCAAAACCCATGGCACCACCTTTGCCACCGCCCTGCATCTGACGCATGAAAAACACCCAGACCCCAATCAGCAGCAGCATCGGAAACCATGAAATCAATACCGACAGAAAAAACGGCACTTCTTCCTTCTCCTTCACATTCACCACCACATGCTGATCCAGCAAGCGCTGGGACAGGGTCGAATCATTCATCGGTACCGTCACATCAAAATTTTTCAACTCACCGGATGTGTCTCGGTACTGGCCGACAACCTGATTATCCTTGATGGTAGCTGTTTCCACCATCCCCTGATCCACTCTCTCGACAAATGTAGAGTATGCCATCTTGTCCGCTTTCTGCATCGGAGCCGAAAACATATTGAACAAGCTCATCATAGTCAGGCCGATAACCAGCCACAGCACTATATTTTTACCCATAAAAAATCATCCTCATATTAATATTACATAACAAAAGCAGCACCGAACTGTGCAAGCTTGCATCGTCTGTATGAATATTAGATTAACAATATCCGCTGAAAACCCAGATATTTCTTAAACAACTGCCCTGTTTTTGTACACAAAACCTGCTGCTGCAGGCTGTAGATGCAAGCGGTCAAGCTTTCTATAGAGACGGCAACGCGATAAATCAAGCCCTCCGCGACCGTTTCTCTCGGTCCATGACTCAATAAGTGTGATATGCCTGCGCCCCGGTGTTACGCCTTCGCCCAAAAGTTGAACCATGAGTTTCTGTAAGAGTCGCGCCCGGACAGCCGGGGAAATTTCTTTCCACATTTGCCAAGGCAGGCAAATACCGTTCTGGCCTGTTCTGGACAGATTATGCAGCAAACTATCAGTCGCCTCATCAAGGCTCTCTGCCACACGAGAAGCCTGCCGCTGCCAGCGGAGGAACAGTTCATCCGGAGATACCCCGGATTTTACCATGGCCGGAAACAACTGATGCCGGATACGA
>CAZBEN010000147.1:0-2117 GCA_964490955.1 uncultured Zetaproteobacteria bacterium
CGATCAGTCGTTCCGAATCCACAGCAGAATCCGAATCAGGAGGCATACCGTGATGTCCTTCCATCAACCCAGAGCCTTCAATGCGGCGCGGAACATGGTTTCAAAATCAGCCGGTTCTACCTGTTTCAGTGCAACGTCCAGTTGTGCCGGCTTATAACCCAGATTGATCAGGGCAGAGCGTACCTCGGCATGATGATTGGATGGTGCGGGGCCAGTGCTCCCGGACACAGCGCCGAGTTTACCCTGTAACTCCAGAATCAGACGCTGGGCTGTTTTTTTGCCGATGCCGGGGGTACGGGCAATAGCCAGATCATCGGCGTTCTCAATGGCTATGATAAATTCATCGGTCGCCATGCCGGACATCAGATTCAGCGCCATGCGTGCACCAATACCGGATACGGTGGTCAACTTACGGAACATGCTGCGCTCGGCACCGTTAGCAAACCCGAACAGGGTGATTTGATCTTCGCGCACGTGGGTATGAATGGAGAGTTCAGCACGTTCTCCCTGTTTCATTTTACACAGGGTTTGCAGACTCATGCTGATTTCATAACCGACACCGCCGGTTTCCAGCAATACCGTACCGGTCGGGTCAATATCCCTGATGGTGCCGGATAACCAACCGATCATGATTGCTTTCCCTTGTTGCGAGCATTTTGGGCCAATGTCTGCATGGGGCTATGATGCGCATGGCAGATGGCTACGGCAAGTGCATCGGCTGCATCTTCCGGCAATGGTTCAGGTGGATGTAACAGCATACGCACCATGTGGCCAACCTGATCCTTGTCAGCGCGTCCGAAACCAACAATAGATTGTTTGACCTTGGTAGGAGAGTAGGGGGCGACTCTCAGCCCGTGAGCACCGCAGGCCGCAATCAATGCGCCGCGCGCCTGACCGAGTTTCAGGGCTGAGCCGACATTTTTGGAAACGAATACATCCTCGATGGCTACAGTGTCCGGTTTGAATGCGGTAATGATCTTCGACAACCCGTCAAAGAGAATATGCAGGCGCTCATCGAAATCACCCTTGCCGGTACGAATCACGGCATGGTGAACATGGGTCAGGTGATTTCCCTGCACATCAATGATACCTACGCCGGTTTTCTGTGAGCCGGGGTCAACGCCAAGTATTCGCATCTATTTGCCTTCACCGCCTTTGGTTATGTTTTTTTAACCCAACAGTCACAGACTCTCACCGCAAAGCTTCGCAAAGCAGGACCATAAGTTTACAAATATACGATCATACAACGCAGGGATTCATCAAAAACTTGCTAACTGATATTGCCCAATTTTTCAGGTTTTGCCTTTACTCTGCGAAACGCTGCGTATTTTGCGGTTCAAGATTTTGATTGTTGCTTTTAACCGTGAATCCGTTCCAGTTCTGTATCGGAAATATCGTAATTGGCATAAACATTCTGTACATCATCCAGATCTTCCAGTCTTTCGATCAGCGCCAGCAGTTTTTCAGCCGCTTCACCTTCAACTTCGATGGTGTTTTCCGGTATCCAGGTAATTTCCCCGATCTGAGGCTCCAGCGCCGCAGCCTCAATGGATTTCTGTACAGTACCAAATTCGGCGATGCCACAGGTAACTTCAATGCAGCCGTCTTCAGCATTGTCGATCACATCTTCCGCACCGGCTTCCAGTGCAATATCCATCAACTGATCTTCATTCACCTGTTCACGGTCGAAGATGAACTGGCCTTTCTGATGAAACATCCAGCTCACACAACCGGATTCACCCATATTGCCGCCGCCCTTATTAAAAGCTGAGCGCACATCGGACACAGTTCTGTTGCGGTTGTCGCTCATACAGTCAACGAGGATGGCAACACCACCTTGCCCGTAACCCTCATAACGGATTTCATCGATATTGGCGCCTTCACCGCCGCCCACACCGCGATTGATCGCGCGTTCGATATTATCCTTGGGCATATTGACGCCCTTGGCCGCAGTAATGGCTGCCCGCAAGCGCGGATTGGCATCAGGATCATCACCGCCGGCACGGGCGGCAATGGTGATTTCACGAATATAGCGCGTAAAGACCTTGCCACGTTTGGCATCAGTTGCCGCTTTCTTATGCTTGATACTGGACCATTTATTATGTCCTGACATGGAT
>CAZBEN010000148.1:0-2101 GCA_964490955.1 uncultured Zetaproteobacteria bacterium
GAAGCATCGACAATGCCGTCGCCGGTTAAATCAAACTTGGCATCGACCGATAAGCCGCCCGCAGCCCAGGCATCAGCAACGGATAAAACAGATACAAGGATGGTGAACACGCAAAACGATTTGAACGTCACCATCCTCATATCATACTTCCTTAGCCCGGGTTAGTAGCGGTAATGGTCAGGCTTGTATGGTCCTTCGGCAGGAACGCCGATGTAATCGGCCTGCTCGTCTGACAACGGGGTCAGGTTTGCGCCAATTTTGGCCAGATGCAAACGCGCCACTTCTTCATCCAGATGTTTCGGCAAGGTATATACCTTGTTTTCATACTGGCCGGTCTGATTAAACACTTCAATTTGCGCCAGCGTTTGGTTGGAGAAGGAATTGGACATCACAAAGCTCGGATGACCTGTCGCACAACCGAGATTCACCAGACGACCTTCGGCCAGCAAGGTGATACGCGTGCCGTCCGGGAAGATAATCTGATCGACCTGCGGTTTGATATTCAGCCACTCGTACTGATTCAGGCTGGCGCAATCAATCTCATTATCGAAATGGCCGATATTGCACACAATAGCCTGATCCGGCATGGCCACCATATGGTCATGGGTAATGACATGGTAGTTGCCGGTGGTGGTCACAAAGATATTGCCCTGTTTACAAGCATCATCCATATTGACTACGCGATAGCCTTCCATCGCAGCCTGCAGCGCACAGATCGGATCAATTTCAGTCACCCACACCGTTGCGCCCATGCCCTTGAATGCCTGCGCACAACCTTTGCCCACATCGCCATAACCCAGCACGACACAAATCTTGCCGGCAATCATCACATCGGTGGCGCGCTTGATACCGTCCAGCAATGATTCGCGGCAGCCATACAGATTATCGAATTTGGATTTGGTAACCGAATCGTTCACATTGATGGCCGGGAACGGCAAATCGCCAGCTTCCGCCATTTGATACAGGCGATGTACGCCGGTAGTAGTTTCTTCGGTTACGCCCTGAATCGCATCGCGACGCGTGGTATAATAACCCGGTTGATCTGCCAGACGTTTTTTGATCGAAGCATACAAAGCGACTTCTTCTTCGCTGCCCGGATTGTCGAGGACAGATGCATCTTTTTCAGCTTTGGCGCCGAGGATCAGTAATAAGGTTGCATCGCCACCATCATCGAGAATCATGTTCGGTGTGCCGCCATCATGCCATTCCATAATCTTGTGGCAGAATTCCCAATACTCATCGAGCGTTTCGCCCTTATGGGCATAAACCGGAATATCTTTGGCAGCAATGGCCGCAGCCGCATGATCCTGAGTGGAGAAAATATTGCATGACGCCCAGCGCACTTCCGCACCCAGTGCAGTCAGCGTTTCGATCAATACGCCTGTCTGGATGGTCATATGCAAGCTGCCTGCAATGCGCGCGCCTTTCAAAGGCTGCTCGACAGCGTATTTTTCGCGAATCGCCATCAGGCCAGGCATTTCGGTTTCTGCAATATCGAGCTCTTTTCGGCCCCATGCGATATTTTCAGGCGACATATCCGCCACTTGATAATCTGTAAAATCAGACATTCTCATACTCCTATATTCGCCCCGGTCTGTTGACTCGTCATGGGCATAAAAATATGAGCACCGTTGAACATGTTGCGACTGAGCCTGGCAGGATGCAAACAACCTGCTGCAGTGCTCCTCAGTCTGAATAGCCGGTTGCCCGGCTATCAATCAAATCAAATTCCGGCGGCAGCTTTAAGTGCGGCAGCTTTATCCGTACGCTCCCATGTAAATTCCGGCAATTCGCGGCCAAAGTGGCCATAGGCAGCGGTTTTGGCATAAATCGGACGCAGCAGATCAAGCTCCTGCACAATACCCTTCGGCCGCAGATCAAATACCTCGCGTACAATTTCAGCCAGTTTGCCTTCGTCAATCTTGCCTGTGCCAAATGTATTAACCATTACCGAAAGCGGATGCGCCACACCAATAGCATAAGCCACCTGCACTTCACAGCGATCAGCAAGCCCTGCAGCAACAATGTTCTTGGCCACATAACGCATCATATAACAGGCGGAACGATCCACTTTCGTCGGATCTTTACCGGAGAAAGCGCC
>CAZBEN010000149.1:0-2082 GCA_964490955.1 uncultured Zetaproteobacteria bacterium
TCTTCCAGCGGCAGTATCTGGTCGGCCGCTTCGATCACAGTGACCTCGGAACCCATGGCATTATAGAAATAGGCGAACTCCATGCCGATAGCGCCGCTTCCGATCACCACCAGCTTTCCGGGCAGCTCTTTCGGTGCCAGCGCCTGTTTATAGGTAATGATAACGTCGTTATCGACATCCATGCCCGGGAATGCACGCGCACGCGCACCGGTAGCGACTATCACGTGTTTGGCTGTCACCTGCGTTGCATTGCCCTTGGCATCTTTTACCATCAGCTTGTTGTCAGACTCAAATGATGCAAAGCCTTCGATATGTTCCACCTTGTTCTTCCTGAACAGAAAGCCGATACCATTATTCAACTTGGCTGAAATCGCCCGCGAACGGGCTACGGCTTTATCCAGATCGGGATTGGCTTCGTTCACACCCAGACCCAGCGCATCCCCGCTGTGCTGGATGATATTGATCACTTCAGCGGTACGCAGCAGTGCCTTGGTTGGAATGCAGCCCCAGTTCAGGCAGATACCGCCGAGGTGAGTGGATTCAATACACGCCACTTTCAAACCCAGTTGAGCTGCACGAATGGCCGCAACATAGCCGCCGGGACCGGCTCCAATGATGGCCACATCATATTCACCATCGCTATTGAACAGGCCGGAAGATTTCAGGTTTAACTCGGACTCTTCTTCAATGGCCGTTTCCGCATCGTGCACGGCATGCCCGATTTCAGCAGCGGCCTGTGCTTCAGGAGCCGTTTCTGCTGCCAGTTCCGCGGCTTCTTCAGCAGGAACAGTTTCATCGGTAGATTCCATGCCAATACCTGAAACTTCAGGTGCATAATCGTCTGGCACGTCCTCACCGTCTTCGGCAATGACAGCAATCGCAGTGCCGACCGGTACAACAGACCCTTCGGGTGCAAGGATTTGATGCAACACGCCTTCATCAACCACTTCCATTTCCATGGTTGCCTTGTCGGTCTCCACTTCGGCCATGACTTCACCGGAAACCAGTTCATCACCCTCTTTTTTTAACCAGCGGGCAATTTTGCCTTCGGTCATGGTTGGTGATAACTGGGTCATAAATACATCAATCGGCATGTCTAAACCTCAAAAAAATAATGAACCACGAAGGCGCAAAGAAAAGTGAATCATGGTTTCCTTCGTGTCCTTGTGTCTTCGTGGTGGAAAATCAGATAAGTACGCCAGCTGGGCGCTCAATGTGTTTCTTCAGGGCGGCCAGGAATTCAGCGCCTACGGCACCATCGACGACACGGTGATCGCAGGAAAGGGTCAGTGTCATCATCCTTTTGATGGTGACCGTGCCATTTTCGGCAACTGCACGCTCATCCGTGCCACCCACGGCCAGAATCGCACCTTCGGGCGGATTAACGATGGCGGCAAACTGTTTGACGCCGTACATACCGAGATTTGAAATCGAGAACGTACCCCCGGAATATTCTTCCGGCTTCAGTTCGCCAGCCCGCGCACGACCAGCCAGCTCTTTTACTTCGGCGGAAATGTCGGTAATACCTTTCTGTTCGGCGAAACGAATCACCGGCGTGATCAGCCCACCGTCAATGGCAACGGCCACCGAGATATGTGCATGTTTATGCATCAGTGTATCGGTATCTGTCCAGCTGGCATTGGCTGCCGGTACATCTGTTAATGCCTTGGCAACCGCTTTGATGATGAAATCATTGACGCTGAGCCTGAATGCACCATCGGCTGCTTCATTAAGCTGGGCACGCAGATCCATCAGGCGATCCATGCTCACATCCACACTCAGATAGAAGTGCGGCACCTGCTGTTTGGATTCGGACAGGCGACGGGCAATAGCTTTGCGCATCATGGAATTTTCCACCCGGTCGTATTCGTCAGCATGGTATGGCAGCGGACCCTGCGGCAGCGGACGCACCGGAGGTGTGGTTAGGGTAGCTGTTGAACCGCCCAGGCTGATACCGCGCCTGGATGCGTTTTCAATATCGGCTTTGACAATGCGGCCATTCGGGCCACTGCCCGGGATAGCAGCAAGATTGATGCCCTTCTGTTTGGCCAGTCGACGTGCCAGCGGGCTGGCCTTGATGCG
>CAZBEN010000150.1:0-2078 GCA_964490955.1 uncultured Zetaproteobacteria bacterium
CGGTTGGCCAGGCCGATAATAGTATGATTTGCTACTGCATAACCAACACGGCAACCGGCCAGCCCGTAGGCCTTGGAAAATGTACGGCTGATGAGCAGTCCCGGATGCGACAGCTCATGCACAGAGTCACCCAGCTGGTCAGCCACAAATTCATAATAGGCTTCATCTACAATGACGATCACATCTCGTGGTAAGCGATCTAGAAAAATCTGGATGGCTTTGTTATCGTGCAATGTGCCGGTCGGATTGTTCGGATTGGCGATACAGACAATTTTGGTGTGATCTGTGACTGCTGCGGCCATGGCATCCAGATCATGTGTTAGTCCATCAGATTCCGGCACTGCAATGCCGGTTGCACCGGCGGCTTGTGTCGCCAGGGCATATACAATAAACCCGCGCCGGGCATAAACAACTTCATCTCCGGGTCCGGCAAAAGTGCGGATCAGTAATTCCAGCACTTCATTGGAGCCGTTGCCGATCAATATCTGGTCTGTAGCAACAGCATGGAAAGCGGCCAGTGATGTTTTCAACAGGGTGGCATCGCCATCCGGATAACGATGTACTTCTGTCGCGGCCTTTTTAATGGCAGCTATCGCTTTCGGAGATGGTCCATAGGGGTTTTCATTGGATGCCAGTTTGATGGCCCGATCAAGCCCTTTTTCCCGCAACAGTGTTTCCACCGGTTTCCCCGGAATATAAGGATGTAACGCGGACGTTTGAGCTACAGCCTGTGCCAACCAATCAATATTTATCATCTTTCCCATTAAACCCCAATCTTTAGACACTGATTCACACGAATGGGCACGAATTTACAAGCAATACCATTATTATTCACTTACCCATCCTGTTGCACAGTATAATTTCTATGGAAATTGTTTTTGATTTACCCCTGCGTAACTCTGCGTACTCTGTGGTGAAAGATTATAACGGCTTGGAAACAGGATAAGAGCCCAGCACCTTGATGAAACCGCCGGGTTTGGACTGAATCTCGGCAATCGCTTCGGCCACATTGGTATCGTCCCGGTGCCCTTGCACATCGGCGAAAAAGACATATTCCCACAGTTTTTTCTTCGAGGGTCGGGATTCGATACGTGTCAGGCCGATATTGCGTCCGGCAAACGAAGCAATCAGTTTATGCAATGCTCCGGGTTCATCTTTAATCGACATGACCAGCGATGTTTTGTCCTCGCCCGAAGCCGGAGAGTCATGTTGCCCGATTACGAAGAAGCGGGTCGTGTTATCATGAAAATCCTCAATATTGCGTTTCATCAGTGGCAATTCCGACTGATCGACAATCGAATAGGGTCCGATCACAGCGCATTTTCCCCAGTCCAGTGCACCATTGTTGGTCTCTTTCGCTTCATCCACAATCTGGGCGGCACGAATGGTTGAAGATGCTTCCATCAGCTGCGCATTGGGCACATGTGTGGCCAACCAGTTGCGGCATTGTCCCAGCGGTTGCGGATGCGAAATCACCACCTCCACATCATCGAGGTTTTCCGCATAGGTGAACAGGTGATGGTGAATGGATAACTGTATCTCTGCGCAGATGAAAATATCGCGATCCATATCGGCGAACAGATCCAGTGTCGGCGTGACTGCGCCCTCGAATGCATTTTCCACCGGTACCACTCCATAGGTGGCGCGGCCGGATTCCACTTCATCAAATACCATTTCCAGCGAACTGCAGGCCAGATATTTTGGCGTTGCCCCGAACTGGCGGGTAGCAGCTGTATGGCTGAAGGTTCCCTCAGGGCCGAGATAGGCCACTGTCATCGGATGTTCCAGAGCCAGACAGGCACCGATAATTTCACGATAAATACCATGAATAGCTTCATCCGGAATCTTGGTCTGGTGTTCGCTGGCGGCAGCTTCGGCGTTGCGAGCCAGCACACGGCGAATAATCGAGGCCTCCCGACTGGGTACATAAAACGGCGCATTGCCCCGATCCTGCTTGTGCTCGCCGACCTGTGATGCCAGTTGTGCACGCTTGCGAATCAATTCCAGCAATTCATCATCAACTGCATCAATAGCCATTCTGAGTTCGTTCAATTTATCTTCCAGATTACCCATGCCAG
>CAZBEN010000151.1:0-1994 GCA_964490955.1 uncultured Zetaproteobacteria bacterium
TTTGTCTTACGGGTGCATGGCCTCGATGAAGATACGATCGATATTCTGATGCCATTCCTGCTGATAGGCGGCAAGCCAGCGGTCTGCCTGAGTCTGGCCTGATTCAACGGCGCGTATAACAGGGGTGAGGAAAATGCTTTCATCTTCTCCCGCTTCATTGAGTTGATGCAGTCCTGTCAGCCCTGCACTGGTGATATCCAGCATCTGTTCACACAGTTTCAGCACCGTGGTGTCACGAAACGGTGTCTGCAGAGCCGTGCGCGGCACGTTGTTACGAAGTTCGGTTACTTCGGCTTGTGACCAGTCGGCAATCAAATGCCATGCCGCAGTTTCGGCCTGTTCATTATATAATAAACCCTTCCACAAGGCCGGCAATGAGCAAATCCATGGCCAGCCGCCGGCATCGGCACCACGCATTTCCAGGTATTGCTTGAGACGCACATCGGGAAACAGCGTCGAGATGTGCAGCTCCCAATCATCCATGGTCGGATATTGCCCCGGCAGATGGGACAGCTTTCCTTGCATAAAATCCCTGAAACTGCCTCCGGCACAATCTATATATGTATGGTTGCGCATGACAAAGTACATCGGCGCATCAAGTGCCCATTCGGTATATGATGCAAAGCCGAAATCATCCTCGAAGACACAAGCGGGCACCCCGGTGCGTTTCGGGTCGGTATCGAGCCAGCAGGCAGCGCGACGTGAGAGATAACCCGAGGGTTTCCCATGTTCAAACGGGCTGGCCGCATACAGGGCGGTAACCAGCGGTTGCAGGCAGAGGGCGATGCGCATTTTTCTGGCCATGTCCGCTTCCGAACCGAAATCGAGGTTGGCTTGTACGGTGGCTGTGCGCAGCATCATATCCAGTCCGCCCTGTCCGACCCGGGGCATGTAATCGCGCATGACTGCATAACGAGCTTTCGGCATCCACGGTATATCGTGCTGTTGCCATTTGGGCTGGAATCCCAGAGCCAGAAACCCGATGCCGAGTTCATCGGAAATCGTCCTGACAAGCGCATGATAGTCTGTGGTTTCACGACAGGTCTGGTGAATGGTGGCCAGTGGGGCGCCGGACAGTTCAAGCTGTCCACCCGGCTCCAATGTCACTGATGCGCCTGCTTTCGTCAGTGCAATCAGGTTGCTGTCTTCGTATACGGGCTGCCAGTCACGCTTGATAAGCAACTCGAGCAGTTTTCTGATGCTGCGCTCACCGTCATAAGGGACAGGCCTGAGCGTATCCATGCAGAAGCCGATTTTTTCATGCTCGGTGCCAATACGCCACGCATCGCGCGCTTTGCACCCGAGCGCAAACCAGCCAGCCAGATCGTCAATGTCCAAATGTTTCACCATGTGCGGACTCTATCTATATATATAGAGAGTCAAAAGCATTTCACCACAGAGTACGCAGAGTTACACAGAGGAAAGTCAAAACCATAATAAATATGCCATGACCTCAGTGGTTTTTCCGGTGCACAATTAGTTTCATACACTATTGATAGATATTTTTGTTTTTTACTCTGTGTAACTCTGTGTCCTCTGTGGTAAAAAAGGTTTTGACTATCGTATTTACGTAGCGTGGCAAAAAGACACACACTTGTTGTGGCGAGTTGACTCAGTGATGCAGGTCACACATAGTTCGGCCTATCCATCCGGCGGGATGTGCGTGATTTCTGTGTATCGAGCTTGTAGCAACTTGATTCGGACGCAGGTCGAAGAAAAGCGCACAGTAACAATGGACGGTTTTTTGCACTGGCTCCACGGAGCTAAATTTATTCAAGAGGATTTAACAACATGAAGAAAATACTTCTTTCTGCTGCTGCTTTCGCTGTTGTTGCTGTTTCTGCTGTTGCAGTTGCACCAACCACTTCTGAAGCAGTTCCGGCGTTCGCACGCCAGACCGGCGCAGCTTGCTTGAGCTGCCACTTCCAGACCTTCCCGGCTATCAACAGCTTTGGTCGCGCATTCAAAATGGGTTCATTCACCGACGTTGGTGA
>CAZBEN010000152.1:0-1994 GCA_964490955.1 uncultured Zetaproteobacteria bacterium
GAAAAAGAAACCCGGTCAGGATCAGAATAATGGATTGAGGATGGTGCTATTCTATGTGACGTGTGGCCTTTGCCTTGTCACGGCCAGTTACGGGGGCCTCTATTTTGCATTTGGGCACCTCAGTTCAGGTATTGAAAATAATGACAAGGCTGAACTGGAGGCAGGCATTAATTTCCATCAGCTTCAGGGCGCGATCAGGACCCAGTTGCCGGAGAATCTGGCCCCGGTTAAGGTGGATGCCGGCCCATATGCCAACTCTGCAACTGTGGTAAATAATGCACCCAAGATTGAAGTGAACGCCGATACCTTTGTCGATCTGGTCACGCGTAGCGGGATTTGTTCCCCTGCAGGAGCTAAGGCTGGTTATGATGAAGATGCCTGTTCGGTGAGTATGGAATCCATGGCGTATTCGCATCTGAATTATAAAATTGTGAATAATGCCGACAAAAATGTTTGGGCGAAATTCATTATTGCCAAGGATGAGAGCATTATCGTTTGGCGGCTGCTTTCGGCGACCCTTTCCAAGCCGGCAATGGCGAGGATTATAGAGTAGGGTTCTGTAGAAGCTTATTCAGCAGGCCGGGAGCTGGTGTGCCCGGCCTGTTTGTTTCTCTTGTTCTCTTTCGATGACTTCGTAAATAGTCATCACCGCGCCCATGGATGGACTTTTTACGACTTCATCCTCTTTTATATGAAATAAATGATGCGGGTTGCATGACTTTTTCTACGCTGTGGAACTGTTTCAAACCAAGGGATGGGAAAGTCCAAGCGTATCAGGCCGGGTGTGTTGGCGATGAGGGCTTGATGTTCTCTCTTGCAATGTAAACTGCAGGCTGAATAATGCCGCTCCATGTCCAGTAATCCCCAACCATTAAAGCCCGGCGAGAAAATTCTCTTCACCGTAGCCGGCGTATTTGTCGTCTTTGCCATTATCGCGTTTATTATCATGCAGTTTTTTATTGCTACGTCCGACAAGCCGATTTTTGAACAAAAAACGCATGCAAGTCTTTCAGCGGAAGGGCAAAAAGGCTCCGAGTATTTTCGCGTCGAGGGCTGTACAACCTGCCACCGGGCTTTGCGTAACGGTACCAATATGGGGCAAACCGCCGATCTCGATGGTATCGGCTCTCGCCGTACAATGGAATGGATGTATGCCTTCCTGATTGATCCGGTGACTAACTATGGCAGTGAGACAATGGATCACCGGCCTGGCCAGCGCTCTGCGGCCTATGTTGCCAAAATGCCGAAAGAGAAACTACATGCCATCGCTGTGTTCTTGTCCGAATTGAAATCCGATCAGGGTTCATCGTCGGCACCAGTGCCGCCAAAAGGTGATTCCCCGTTTATCGATAGCATGGTCAAGACATGGGCACCGAAAGAATGGAAAGAAAAATACCCGGATATCAGAGATAAACAACAGCCGGCCAGTCCGGCAAGCGCAGGAGCATCCAAGTGACAACAAAAGCACACCTTCAGCCGTGGGAAGAGGAAGAGTATGTTAAATATACCCTCTGGTTCATCTTTGCTTGTGTGATCTACAGCATCATCGGTTTTTCATGGGGTGCGCTGATGGGCGGCATCCATGATTTCCGTCATTTCGTTGATCATCGCATGTTCGGAAAACTGATTGTGCGTGCCCATACCCATATTAACTTGCTGGGCTGGGTGGAGATGGCAATTTTTGCTGCCGTCTATTATGTCGTTCCGCGACTGGCCAAACGACCAATCTATAGCATGAAACTGGTCAAGGTTCATTTCTGGACCCATAACTTCGGTTTGATCGGCATGGTGGTGTTTTTCAGCACAGCCGGTGTAATCGGTGGTGTGGCCAGTCAGACCATGTTGCCGGCTGATGTGGAACAGCTGGTACGTCCGTGGTTGGCTGTGATGGGTATATTTGGCTCGATTGTGTTGTTGGCCAACTGCATCTGGGCCTATAATATATTTCGTACCTGCGCAGGCTGGAGGAAAAACAGGTGATCAAACGGCTGGCG
>CAZBEN010000153.1:0-1963 GCA_964490955.1 uncultured Zetaproteobacteria bacterium
CTCGGCATAACTGAAACGACCATCAGCATGAATATCCACCTGTAATTCATAACGCGCTGTTTTGAAAGCCTGATCGAGAAATGGACTGGATAACACGCCAAACGTTTCCGAACCCACATCCGCAGCCATGCTAAAACTGCTGGAATCAGCCTCGGCCGAACCGCCGGCCAGTATCGTCACACCACGAGGAACCATAAAGCAGCGCATCACCTGCCCCGCTTTCGCATCCCACAACCAGTAACCTGTTTCCTCATGAAATGGGTCATCTGCCTCTAGCGGCCATGCCACCGTAGAGTAGCGCAGGCCGTATAATATTTGCAGGCCATTTACCACAGGGCCGAGGGGTTCGAATTCCAAGCGCTCCCGATACCGGGTTTCCACAGATCCGGTTCGGCCCGGCGCAATATCTATGCCCTGATCGCCTTCCCAAATTCCGGCCAGTGCCGCCAGTGGCCCAAGATTTCTAACTGTTTCTTCACTCATGCTTTTCTCCTTGAGAAAATATCACAGTGCCATGTCAGAACACCTAATCTTTCCAGTTCAGCGCATGGCCTGCAGGGCGCGGGAATACCGGATAGGTTACCTGCGGAGCCTTGCCGGTAAGCGTCTCCAGAAATGCGACAATATCGGCCACATCAGTATCGGACAGTTTCGTACCCAGTTGTACTTTCGCCATAATACGTACGGCTTCCGAGAGGGTTTTCACTGACCCATCATGGAAATACGGCGCAGTCATCGCCACATTGCGCCATGATTGAACGCGGAAGAAATGATCGTCTTCGGCCTTGCCGGTGACAGATTTGCGGCCGTCATCCGTGCCGTATTTGAATTGCTGATAGGAATTATTGGTAAACAACGGGCCGCTATGGCAGGCAGTACAGCCGACTTCGGCTACTTTCTGCATTCCACGTTTGGCCGCTTGACTGATATCGCCCTTGCCCTGTACATACAGGTCGAACGGTGCATCCGGCGTTAGCAATGTCCGTTCAAATGCACCGATGGCTTTGGCCATATGATCGAATGAAAGGCCGTTTTTGCCGAATACATTATCAAATAATGGTGCGTAACCGGCCGCCTGCAGACGAGAAATCAACTGTTCGACAGAATCATCCGCCATCTCAACCGGGTTCATCGGCGGCCCCTTGGCCTGATCTTCCAGTTGCGGAGCGCGGCCATCCCAGAACTGCGCCGACCAGAAACCGGAGTTAAACGATGTCGGCGCATTGCGACCGCCACGCTGCCATTTATGACCAATGGAACGCACCTGATTATCCACCCCCCATGTGCCCAGGTTATGGCAGGAATTACAGGAAATATGTCCGCTTTTGGACAGGATCGGATCAAAATAGAGTTGCTTTCCCAACTCCGTTTTTGCTTCACTCATCGGATTATCAGCCGGAATCGGGACGTTTGTCGGCAACACCCCCATGCCCTCTGGAATATCAGCGGGCTTCTCGCCTGCCTGTGCAATCCCGGATGCCAGAACAAATAAAACACTAACCCCATAAGAAAATAATTTCATAACCGCTCCTCTTAGGAATATTTACTATCTAGGAATAATATGCAATCATGCGCCCATGTCAACACAGAAAGCTATCCCTGCCATGCTACGATCTCACGGTCTGCGCCTAACACCACAGCGACTGGCACTGGCTGAACTGGTACTAAGCAAGCCTACACATATTACTGCCCGTATGGCCTATGAAACATTGAGGGAATCACATCCGGCTATTTCGATAAACACCATTTACCTGACCCTGCGACAGTTTGAATCATCCGGCCTTCTAAACCATTTTGAAGTCAATGGTAACACCATATTTGACAGCAACACGGCTCCACACGATCACGCCTGTTGCAATCGCTGCAAGGCGATTATTGATTTAGCACATCAACAGACAGTCTTACCGGCATTACCTGCCATGCTGGAGTACTGGCATATCGATCATGAACAACGGATCTGGAG
>CAZBEN010000154.1:0-1907 GCA_964490955.1 uncultured Zetaproteobacteria bacterium
GAGAAATCCAGGTTTATCGGATAGCCTTGGCTCACCACTGGCGATGCTGTGTTATTGCTGTTTGCTACTGAATCATATATACTAATTCATGTATTTGATCAGGTAATAAAGGTTAATCAGCATGACTGAATTGAAGCTGCACGACGAACATGGTGGTCTTCAGTGGGGCCTGCGTGTCGGAACTGAAATCGTTGCCTCGACCATGGTCGGGCTCGGGCTCGGTTATTACCTGGATCACTGGCTCGATACCCGCCCGCTCATGCTGATTCTGTTTGCTGTGTTTGGTCTTGCAGCCGGCTTTATCAATCTTTATCACTTGATGGTTGTGGAGCCACAGAAAAAAAGCATCTCAAAAGACAAACAACCGGGCAAACCATGAACCTGGATACGAGCAAGGCAATCGAACATTTCAGGGTGGAGGTTTATCATGACCTTCATTTGTTACTGCTTGACCTGTCAATATCCAATACGGCTGTTTATATGTGGATTGCGGTTGCTCTGGTTGGCATTTCGCTACACCTGATGATGGCGCATCCGAAACTGGTACCCGGAACCTGGCAGTCACTGGCTGAAATGCTGTATGGTTTTGTTGCCAGTCAGACACTATTGAATATCCGTCGCGGGGGTGACAAATATATCCCGCTGATGTTCACACTGTTTACTTTTATTCTGGGCTGTAATCTGGTCGGATTGATTCCCGGTGCATTTACCCCCACATCGCAACTGGCGGTTACAGGCACACTGGCGGGAGGAATATTTCTCTATGCCATCGTATTACGCTTCTACCTGCATGGATGGGGCTTCTTTCGCACCTTTGTGCCTGCAGGCGCACCGAAAATTCTTGTTCCGTTAATGGTTCCAATCGAACTGATCTCGTTTCTTGCCCGCCCCATCACACTGGCGTTACGGTTGTTTGCCAATATGACCGCAGGCCATATGGCACTTGGTGTGTTGGCTGTCCTGGGACTGGCCGTGCCCTGGTTTATCCAGTGGCTGCCACTCGGGTTTACCGTCATGCAAATAGCGCTGGAGATTGTCATCGCTTTTATTCAGGCATTTATTTTTATGGTACTCTCTTGTGTATATATAGATGACGCGCTGACAGGCCACTAGAATGAAACAGACAATGTGCCTGCATGATTCTTTCCACCTTGTGGTTGTAGCTTTCCACGGGGTGGAAAAAATCCATGCACGTCAGGGAGGTTAGCTATGGATGCATTAACAATGGTTCCGATTGGCATGGGTTTGGCTGCAGCCGGAATGGCCGGTGCCGGTATCGGCATCGGGCTGATCTTCAGTAAAATGATTGAGGCTGTTGCCCGACAACCGGAGGCCGAACCAATTCTGTCCAAATACGCCTGGATCGGTTTTGCACTGGTCGAAACAATTGCGCTCTATGCGCTGGTAATTGCCTTCATCATTATGGGGATGGGTTAGAGGCCCCCCGAATTCATGCCACAATTTGACAGTACATTTTTCGTATCGGAAGTCATATGGACTATCGTCTCTTTTGCTGTGCTGTTTACATTACTCAGCCGTTGGGTGCTGCCGCGCATTGCAACCATTTTACGACAACGTACGCGGCTGATTGAAGATGAAATTGCACAGGCACACAAAACACGGCAACAGGCGGAATGCCTGAAAAAGGAGTATGCAGCCAAACTGGCCGCTATCGAGAAAGACGCAAAACAGATGTTCGATGCATCCGAAAAGCGCGTTATCGAACGGCGCAAACAGTTAATGGCGGAATGGAAACATGAAATGGAACGCAAAAAGCTTGCCTTTCTGGAAGATACAGAGGTGACACGTCAACAGGCCATCCGTGATATTCGAGCCCAATCTGCTGATCTTATTGCTGAAGCAACCGGCAAACTGATACATCGGAAAATCGATGAATCCGAAGCACA
>CAZBEN010000155.1:0-1884 GCA_964490955.1 uncultured Zetaproteobacteria bacterium
ACCGGCGTATCCATTGATACAGTGCGTTATTACGAACAGCGTGGATTGATTCCACCGGCTGTGCGTACGCAATCCGGCTACCGCCAGTATTCAGTCAGTGATATCACCCGACTAAAATTTATTGTACAGGCGAAAGAGCTGGGGTTTACGTTGGAAGAAATCGGGCAGTTACTTGCTATCCGTGCCGACGGGCAAGCCTGCGCTGAAGTAAGGGCTGTGGCTGAAGCCAAAGCAGATGAAATCAGCACACGAATCCTAAAACTTTCTCTCATGCGTCAAACCCTGTTAACGCTGGCAGAACAGTGTGAACAAACATCGGATACTGACTCCTGTCCTATTTTGAAATCTTTGGAAAAGATGCCATGAAAAATGATGAAACACGAAAAGAAAACACGCCGTTGATTGGCGCGATCGTCGCAGGTTTTCTGGCCTCGGCATGTTGTATAGGGCCGCTGATTGTTGTGTTGCTGGGTCTCGGCTCCGCTTCGGCATTTATTGCGCTGGAGCCATATCGGCCACTGTTTGCAACGATTACTCTGGCACTGCTCGTATGGGCTGGCTGGAAGCATTGGCGGGCAAAACAGTACTGCGCCGTGAACGAATGCCAGCCAAAAAAACCGGTGGCACTGTTTGCCCTGGGCGGGTTATCTGTACTGCTGCTTGTTTCACCCTCATTACTACCATATTTCACCAAATAAGGAGCATGAGTCATGCAAAACAATGACGTACAGAAGAATAAGAAAAGCCGGGTAAGTGTTGTTACTGTACTGGGCAGCATGGCCGCGATTGCGGCGGTGGCCTGGCTGGCGTTTAACTGTCCCACATGCCATTAGCGAGAACAGGAGAACGCATGAAAACATCCACATTACTGAAAACTGGAATCATCGGCATTGCCATTGCTGCTTTGTGCTGTTTTACCCCTGTGCTGGTGATTCTGTTCGGAGCGGTTGGCCTTGCTGCATGGGTAGGGCACCTGGATGTCGTGCTGATGCCGGCGCTGGTATTTTTCCTTGGCTTGACGGTGTATGCCTTTCTGAAAAAAGATAAGGGAGAGTGCTGCGAAACGGAGCAGCATAAATAATGTCCTGTTCTTGCTGTGGCCCGACAACAAAGAAGGTCAGGGCAGTTTGTCCCCGCTGCAGTCAACATTGTTTCCCGGTCAGCAGGCAAATCATGTTGCATCAGGTTCAATTCCCGGACAATCAGAGGCTGGCAGCAGGCGATTATGCATTTTGTGCCAACCGCGATTGCAATACCGGTTATTTTTCGACATCCGATATGATTCCCAAAGCCCACTTACGGGCATTCCGGCCCGATCACGAAGCGATGCTCTGCCATTGCTTTGATATCTCCGAATCGGTGTACCGTACTGCATTGGCGGATGGCACAGCGGCAGCGATAAAAGCTTTTGTCGTACAACAGACAAAAGACGGCCTGTGTGCCTGTGAATCCAGAAACCCGTCGGGCCGCTGTTGTCTGGCCGGCTTTCGACAGATGGAGAAAGCCCATGATTGCTGAATCGACGATTACCTGCCCGGGCTGCGGCCATCGTAAAACAGAAACCATGCCCACCGATGCCTGCCAGTGGTTCTATGAATGCGAGCACTGTCACATTCTGCTTAAACCAAAAGATGGCGACTGTTGCGTCTTCTGCTCGTACGGCGATGTGCCGTGTCCGCCCATTCAGCAAGGAAAAGGCTGTTGCACTACCTGAACATTTTCCGGTTGCGGGGCATATGCCGGCTATGGCCAATTCTTGCTGTCATCAACTTGGTTGTACCAGTGAATGTTTCTGTTGCCGGGCCGATTACGTTCAACAGTGGTTGTCAGTGGCCTTGTGTCTTCCACGCTGCTCACGCTGTTTGTATTACCGTGCCTGTTTGG
>CAZBEN010000156.1:0-1845 GCA_964490955.1 uncultured Zetaproteobacteria bacterium
GGATGGCAAGGCTGCGCTGATAGGCGGCAAGCGCTTCATTGTTATGACCGGTTCGTTGCATGATGTTGCCGTAACTGCGCCAGCAGGGTGCACAATCCGGTAATAGCCGCATTGCCTTCTTTGCATATGTTATGCCTTTGTCGGCAAGTTTGTGCCGGGATTGGAACGTAGCAAAATGCAGCCATGCAAACCCGTTCAGAGGATCAGCCTTAACAGATTTTTTGTGTTGTGTGGTGGCTTTTGAGATATGCCCCGCTTTTTCGGATATGGCGGCCAGTAAATACCATGGCGCGGCTTCATGCCGAATTTTTTTGGTCGCTTTTTCCAGCCATTGATATGCTTCCTCAACATGACCTTGCCGTTCGAGCATGGCAGCCAGATTAATCAGGCTGGGCAAGTGCCAGGAAAAGCTCATGTTCTTCTCATACAGGGACTGCGCATCGGCATGGTGTCCGCTTTCTTCAAGTAATACAGCAAGGTCATAACGTGCTTCGGTATTGCGGGGATTTATTTTCAACTCGGACTGCAATGCTCTTTTGGCTTCAGGGATTTGACCTTGTTCAATCAGTTGCTGTGCTCTCTGGAAATATGATCTGGCCATACAGTCTGCCGGCAATATTGCTGCCATGACGAATATGCTGACAACGATACGCAGACAGAGGCTGGTCCGGGGCTTATTTGTGTGCTGGTGCAATGCCCATTCTACCGGTGGTCATCAGCATTTCTTCCATGCGTCGTTGTCTGGCGCGCCGATCCGCTTTGATCTCCGGTTTTTCCTTCATCAGTTTCCACGGATTGCGGCGAATATCATCGCTGAATGCCTCAAGGTTTTCCGCAGCCACGCGCAGTTCGAACAGTGTTCTGTACAGGTTTTCACGATTGTCGACGATCAATTCACGCAAATCATGCATCGCAGTGGCCCCTTCGCTGAAAAATGCCTGACCAGCATTAGCCGCTTTGGGTAGTGTCTGCATCAGTTGATCTACATGTTTGCGATTGTCTCTGACCATGCCGGATATACCATGTGTGGCACTGCGGATATCGCCCCTGTTTTCCTCTATTAAACGTGCCATGCCATGTGTTGTGGCGCGGATATCGGCGCGATTTTCATCAATGATGGCGGTGAATGTGTCGGTAATACGTTCGGCTTTGCTGAAAAAGCGGCTTGCATCATCGGTCAGGCCTGCAGCACGGCTGATCATATCGCGAAAATTACCACCGGATGAAGATGGTATCATGGACTCAACCAGTGGCTCCTTGTCACCAGGAGTGGCACGCAGAGCGATATATTTTTCGCCAACCAGTCCGCCGCCGGCAATATGAGCACGGGTAGAGGCGGGCAAATGGATGTCCGGTTGAATACGTAGTGTGACTAGGGCCTGATTATCCTTCAGGCCGATTGATGCAACATCGCCAATCTGTACACCGGCCATCAGAACCGGTGTCTGTATGGCAATGCCTGAAGCGTCCGTGAATATTACATCAATGCTGGAGCCTTCCACTTCAGTCCACTGGAAACCTCCGATTTTGCTGCTGAACAGGGCAAATATGACAAAAGCGATTAGAACAAAGGCCCCCAGTCGTGCTTGTGCGTTCATGCTGCCTCCCCGCCATTGCCCAGCCGAATCGGACCATCCGCCCGACCTTCGATAAATTGCCTGAATACCGGATCCTGACTGAGTTCGATTTCATCACGAGCCATTTGCCGATAAATCCTGCCTTCATAGAGCATACTGACCCGATCACTGAACTCGCGCACCAGCTTCATGCTGTGGGCGATAGTTAGTGAAGTGACATTCATACGCTCATGTAGTCGTTTCATCAAGGTAGTGATGACATCGGACA
>CAZBEN010000157.1:0-1799 GCA_964490955.1 uncultured Zetaproteobacteria bacterium
CGCCGAAAACGGCAGCAATGGATTGATGCCCGAGGCAAACACCGAGAATCGGAATGCGGCCGGAAAACTCACGGATCACATCCATTGAAATACCCGCTTCAAACGGGGTGCAGGGGCCGGGTGAAATCAGGATGCTGTCCGGTGCAATGGCGGCAATATCATTCAGGCCGATTTTATCGTTACGGAATACTGCAGGGGCTTCGCCCAGTTCACCCAAATACTGTACCAGATTAAAGGTGAATGAATCGTAATTATCAATGACCAGAATCATGATGTCCCGCCTTGTGCTTCAGCCAGTTCTACAGCGCGGAACATGGCCATTGCTTTGTTGACGCACTCCTGATGTTCTCTGGCGGGAATTGAATCGGCTACAATGCCGGCGCCTGCCTGGATGTGTACCTGGTCACCATGAATGACTGCTGTCCGGATGGCAATCGCCGTATCCATGCGCTGACCACCGAAACCGATATAACCGACAGTGCCGGCATATGGGCCGCGCGCCACTGGCTCCAGTTCATGAATAATTTCCATGGCGCGTACTTTGGGGGCGCCGGACACCGTGCCGGCTGGAAATGTAGCGGCCAGCAGATCCAGAGCATCGACATCATCCCGCAGATCTCCTTCCACCTGTGAAACAATATGCATGACATGCGAATAACGTTCAATAGCCATTGATTCGGTTAGCTCGATACTGCCGTAGCGGCAAACCCGACCAACATCGTTGCGCCCAAGGTCAACCAGCATGACATGTTCAGCTAGTTCCTTGGCATCAGCCAAAAGCTCTGCTTCCAGTTGCTTGTCCTGTTCTGGCGTTTCTCCACGCGGCCGCGTGCCTGCAATCGGACGCACCACGGCTTTATCCATATTTCGACGTACCAGAATCTCAGGCGATGAGCCCACCAGGATGGTGTCGCCGATATGCAGATAAAACAAATAAGGGGAGGGGTTGATATGGCGCACGGCCCGGTAAATATCAAAGGGTTTGCAGGCCAGAGTTTTCGAAAAGCGCTGGCTTAACACGACCTGAAAAATGTCACCGGCATGTATATATTCACGTGCCTTGGATACAGCCGCTTCGAAATCTTCTTGTGATGTCTGTGCTGCCGGCGCATCGGTCAGGGAGGTATCTGCATCCAGTTTTAATACGCTGGCTACTTCTCCTTCATAGAGGCTTGTCTCCATCCGGTTCAGAATATTTTCGGCTTCCGCATGTTGATCAGCAGTTAAACGTACGCAGCAGGTCAGTGTTCCTTTGAGATTATCAAAGACCATGAAGCGATCGACCAGCAAAAAGGCTGATTCCGGGGCATCCACAGAGTCTGGTAAGTCGGCAGGAATATCCTCGAAATGGGATACCAGTTGATAGCCGAAATAACCTACTGCGCCGCCGGCAAAGGGCAGATCCTCTTCAGCGATAAAATCTTTCTTAATAATATGTTCGCGTAACCAGTCAAGAATATTACCGTCAAATTTTTCTTCGCGACCATCCCGAAACAGCAAGTTCGTTTGCGTACCGCTGGCTGTGGCCCGGCAGGCAGGGCTGATACCCAGGATGCTGTAACGCCCCCACTGCTCGCCGCCGTCGGCGGATTCAAACATGAAGCAGTCGCCACGATCAACGAGTCGTGAAAATAACCCCGGCGGAGTCAGACAATCCGCTGACAGCGTGCGCCGGAACAGTTGGATCGCTGAGCTCATGTTGACAAGTTTCCTCCGCTGTGGCGAAATGCGCCGCCTTTGGAATTGGCGAAACATCCTTTTTCTAAAGCCATGGGGCCATAGCTCAGCTGGGAGAGCGC
>CAZBEN010000158.1:0-1708 GCA_964490955.1 uncultured Zetaproteobacteria bacterium
GTTTCATCTCACAGGGTGAAAAAGTTTCATCTGCATTAGGGGCGGCGCATAGTACGGGGACTATGCTTTCATCGCAAGAGTGGCAAACAAAGCAGTGGTCAATTCGTTAATACGGTATTGACCCATGCGCCGATATGGCGGATTTCTTCAGGACAAACGTTATGTTCCATCGGGTAACTGTGCCACTGGATTGAAAAACCGAGCGTTTTCAGTTTTCGGCGCGAATTGTCACCCAGTTCGTATGGTACAACTGGATCATGGATGCCGTGCGCCATAAATAGTGGTGTGTTTTTTGCTGTTGTCGTGAACTGGTCTGTTTGCTCAGGTAACAGCAGGTAACCGGAAAGCGCCATAATGCCTGCAAGTTTTTCAGTTTGCCGAAGTCCGACGTGCAATGCCATAGCCGCTCCCTGTGAAAAACCGGCCAGAACTATGCGGTTGGCAGGGATGCCATGCATTTCTTCTTGCTCAATCAGCATTTGGATGTCTCTGGCTGAATTCAGAATACCCTGGTGATCATGTTCAATACCGAAATCTGTCTGTTTGATATCGTACCATGCAGGCATGATATATCCGCCATTGAGCGTGACAGGGATGGACGGCGCATGCGGAAAAATGAAACGAACAGCAAGATCGCCGGGCAGGCCAAGTTGGGGAACTATCGGCTCGAAATCATGCCCATCAGCTCCAAGCCCATGCAGCCAGATCACGGTGCTGTCAGGATTTTGCCCGGTTTCAACGGACAGGTGCGGAAGTGTATGCAGGATCATGAGCCAATCATGCCGAAATAATTGCTGTGTGTCTCAAGGCAACCTGCACTGATTCAGAACACAAAGAAAAAAGGGGCTATTTTCTTTACGGTGAAAGCCTCTGAAGGGCGATGGTACTGGGCTCAATCTCCCCCATTCAGGTCATGTTTCGATCTGCGGTAGTCCACGCGCCATGGTCGTTGCTGTTTGGCAAGTACGGCATCCTGTGTTGGCTTGTCGAGATAGTTGAAGATAAAGCGTAACGCGCCTCTGTCGCTACCGGTTGTGCGTTCAAACAGCAGGGCATTACCCTTATATTGTTTGAAATCGCGTTGGTATGTGCGAAAGAAGTTGCCGACATGGAATGTCTTGAGCCGCAGTTCGACACGCAGGAATGATGGGTCGGACAAGGTGTGTTTCACCTGCTGTTCAAGCTGTTTGGGCAATCGCTTTGCAGTATAGGCTGTGGCGGCCAGCGGGGCTGAAGCTTTCGAGCCTTCGCAGATCGCAAACAGGATGCGCAGATCCTTGTCGGCTGCTATGCTGGTATCACGCCCCAGTACAGTTGAGAATACAGCAATGCTCGATTCAGTGCCGCGAAGAATCTTGTCGCGTATATCTTCAATCTCTATTTTCTGCCCTGCAATCAACCATTGCTTGTCATGCAAATCATAGACCTTCGGATAGGCATCGAGGATGCGGGCCACCACCAAAGCATTGTGTGCATTGATCCAGAATGCTTCCTTCTGTGCGGGTGTCCAGCTGCTGATCTCCCGATGCGTGACAGATTGCATTTCTTTTAGATATCGATCCAGCCGATTATGGTTACGCTGCCAGGCGCCGTAGTGGATATAGCCGCCTTCATTAAATTGCTTCAGATCACTGTTCCACAATTTATAGCTGTGATCAAAGGCCATGGCTGTGGCCGGTAGAGCCATTACGGCAATCATCAGGAGAAA
>CAZBEN010000159.1:0-1627 GCA_964490955.1 uncultured Zetaproteobacteria bacterium
TCAGCGCCTGCTTCAGACCAGGACATCCATGGATTTACATCAAAACATGCTCCTGTTATTACGAAACCGGCAACAGTCACTGGCCGACATCAGCGCACAATTAAAAGCGCAGGCACATCACATTCAGTTGAAACGGCAACAGCTGAATGTGTCATCGGGAAAACTCAGAGAGCTGGACCCTACCCGTGTTCTGGAACGCGGTTACAATATGAGTTATACGGCTGATGGACGATTAATTACACATGTGACAGAACTGACAACAGGTGACAGCATGTTTGTACGTTTCCGCGATGGGACAGCCACAACAACCGTGAAATCAATTCAGGAGAAATCAGCATGAAAACCATGATCTGCCTCATCCCGGCTTTATTATTCTGCATCAATACCGCCTTCGCAACCACATGGACTGGCATACAGGGCGATGTTGTCAGCGTGGAGACGACGTATGCCGGCGATAAACTGGAGCTGACATGTTTTGGAAAAAGCTGGCCGCTCAAATCACTGGGGCATGGGGCGTGGCGTGGCTGGATCGGGGTTGATCTGAAAAAGAAACCGGGCAAATACAATATCATGTGGAAATCAGCAAAAGACTCCATTGGCAATGATTTTCTCGAGGTCACCAAAGGAACATTTCGCATTTCCCATATCGAAGTAACAAAGAAGATGGCTGTTTTTGATAAAAACACCCTGTCTCGAATCCGGGCCGAGGTAAAAGCACTGAAAGCTACCTATATTGAGAAAGTGGATGCCAACCCTGATGTAAAAATGAGCGGCAGGCCCATCGAAGGCATTGTTTCCACCCCATTCGGTGCCCAGCGATACGTCAATGGCGAGCCCCGTTCTCCACATTCCGGCATTGATATTGCCGCACCTGCCGGCACTGTGATTGAAACACCGCTGGCCGGGCGTGTGCTGCTGGTGGCTGATATGTACCTGAATGGTAAAACGATAGCTATCGGACATGGAAGCGGATTAGTATCCGTCTATTCACATATGCAATCGATAGCGGTCAACAAGGGGGACTGGCTTGAAACCCGTCAGAAGATCGGTGAAGTGGGTGCTACAGGCAGGGCGACTGGTCCGCATCTGCATTGGGGGGTGCGCTTCAATAACGCCCGCGTTAACCCGGACAGTTTACTATAGCGTGCCCTGAAATATCATGGCACGCTTGCATGACTATGCCACAATCAACTAACATGAACAATGCGCCTGCGTTATTCCAGGGAGGGGATGGATCAACATGAAAGTTAAAGCATTAATCATTGATGATGAAAATTCGATTCAGGGAATCCTGGCCGCTTTTTTCAATCGTTATGTCAGTGATAAAAACATGCAGAGTGATATCGTCTGCATGGGTGATCCGGTTCAAAGTCTGTTTGAACTGACCACGCACGGTGACGAGTATCAGGTAATTCTGCTGGATGTGCGTATTCCCAGGCTATCCGGCGATGAGATTTACAGTTCGCTGGAACAGGTCAATCCGGGCATTCTGGGTCGCATTATCTTTGTCACCGGTTACCCGGAGGATTTGTACGAACGTTTTCCGGGCAAGGAATTCAATATCCTGCAGAAACCGTTCCGCTACAACAGCTTTGCTGAAAAACTGGATTGCCTTTTCGGCAACTAG
>CAZBEN010000160.1:0-1554 GCA_964490955.1 uncultured Zetaproteobacteria bacterium
CCGCGACGGGTTTCGTAGGTGGCGACCATCTCTTCCAGTTCATCGGTCGGGCCGGTAAGTGCAGCCAGTGCTGCTTTCTGGGCAATGGCATTGGGGTTGGAGGTGCTCTGCCCCTGAATTTTGGTCATCGCCTTGATAATGTCAGAGGGGCCTGCACAAAAGCCGATGCGCCAACCGGTCATGCAGAAGGCTTTGGAGACGCCGTTAAAGGTGATTGTTTGATCCTTCAGGTCGGGATTCACCTGGGCAAAGGTTGCGAATGTTTTGCCGTCAAAGAGAATTTTTTCGTACATATCATCAGTGGCGACAAGTAAATCCGGGTGTTTGCGTACCACATCACCAATCGCTTTCAATTCTTCAGCCGAGTAGACCATACCGGTTGGATTGGAAGGGGAGTTGAGAAACAGGACTTTGCAGTGGGGACATAACACTTTATCCAGTTGTGCCGCTGTGATTTTGAAATCTGCTTCAGATGTGGTGGGCACAATTACGGGCGTTCCTTCCGCCAGTTTGACCATATCAGGATAGGAGACCCAGTAGGGCGCGGGAATAATAGCTTTCTCGCCCGGGTTGATCACAGCCATCAGTAGATTATAGATACACTGTTTGCCGCCAGTGGAGACGAGTATGTCATCTGCACTGTAATCCAGATCGTTGTCCCGCTTGAATTTTTCAGCGATCACCTGGCGCAGTGCCGGAATGCCGGCGACAGCCGTGTAACGGGTAAAGCCGGAGTTGATAGCCTCTATACCTGCCTCACGGGCAGCTTTGGGTGTTTCAAAATCAGGCTCACCGACCGACAGTGAAATGATGCTTTTGCCAGCCGCTCGCATTTCTGCCGCCTTGGCAGTAATGGCCAGCGTGGCTGATGGTTTAATGTGTTGGACACGATTCGATAATCTTCTCATGACATAATCCTGCCATGCAGGAGAGAATGCTCAAGTCTATTTCGCTATTGGGGAAATGCTAATAAACTTAGTATTTCCGCGTGATTCACGGATGGCCTGCAAATAAAAACGCAAGTGGCTGCTTTGCAGGTAACAGGAAAAATGATGTTTTTTCTCTTACAACCCCGTGAGTGTTTTTGCAACGGATGGTTTCTCTGCTTCGTATTTTTCAGCTTTAAGATTATGATGTTCGCATGCGTTTATTTGCTGCTGTGGAGCTTCCCGACGATGTCAGAGAAGTGTTATCTGAGTGGTGGCTGGAGGCATCCGGATATCTGAAGCCGTCAGACTGGCGGCCTGTGCCTGCCCATTTATGGCATTTGACGCTGGCTTTTTACGGTGATGTTGCTTCTGATGATGCCGATGATTTGTCTGAACATCTGTCTGCTTGTGTTGAAAATACGCAATTCATTTATCTCTGTACAGGTGGTTTCGGCGTGTTTCCCAAGCCAGCGCGTCCGCGTGTTTTCTGGGCAGGTGTTGAGGATGCTGATGGTGGTAAATCATTAAAGCATCTTGCCCATTGTTGCAGGCGGGCCGGGCATGCTACCGTTCGCAAGCGTACTGCCAAAGAGACAGCTTTTCGCGGCCATATTACCATAGCTCG